>NZ_JAUQTX010000137.1:0-17950 GCF_059803775.1 Azospirillum sp. UFLA03-27
ACGTACAGCGCCGGCGTGCTCGCCACGAACAGCGCCACAAGCCCCGTCACGCCCAGGCCGAGCATCATGAAGTTGTAAACCCGCAGCATGTGCTTGCGCAGGCCCTCGTCGAACGCCGCACGGTCCACGCCCGCGGCGCCCGCGCCCCAACGACTCTGGTTGGGATACTGGTCGAACATTGCGAAAACTCCCTCGTTCAAGCCTCTGACCGGCGGGCCTTTGACCGGCAAGCCTCCGACCGGCGGTGGGCACATGGCAGCGGATCGTCCGCGCTTGAGCGGCGGCGGGAAGGGATGGCTGCGCTGTCCATCGAAGAACCCTCCAGATGCGGTTACGCCCGTCGGCGCAAAGGCAGATGAAGAGATCCGACATCGCAGCCCCCACCTCATAACCGATGACTCGGCTGCCAGAGGGGCCCGGACCCTGATTGACCTAATAATTGGCCGTGTGGCCGCCGCCTTTCAAGATACCCGTCCCTCACAGGTTCCACACGAACGGGAGCTTGGAACACGCCTGGCTGTTCCCATATGGCGGCTTGGGAGCGGCGGGTCCGGAAAGCCGGGGCGCCGCCTCATCCTTCAACAACCACCAGAGCCGGATCAACAAGATGGAGAGTGCCGCGTTGAGCGACCAGCACCACAGACGCCTCGAACGGCGGGTGGATCGCATCCAGGAGAAGCTTCCCGACTCCATGGCGCGGACGCTGGCCTGGCTCCGCGAGCCGCGGGCGACCTGGGTGCGCGTCCCCGCCGGGCTGCTGCTGATTCTCGGCGGCCTATTCAGCTTCCTGCCCGTGCTGGGCATCTGGATGCTGCCCCTCGGCCTCGTTCTGCTCGCTTACGACGTTCCGTTCCTTCGCCCGCCGATCAACCGCGCGCTGGTGCGCGGCGAACGGCGCTGGAAGGAGTGGAAGCGGCGCCGTCGTGCCGCTTCCTCGTCCTCATGACCATCACGTTTCGTCAGGAATAGGAGCGCGTCAGGAATAGGACCCGGTGCGGGCCGGCGTGCGCTCCAGCGGCCCTTCGCCGGGGCTGTAACGCTCTGCGCGCGGACCGGACAGGCGGTCGTGATCCTCGTCCGCCACCATGGCCTTCAGAGGGCAATGGCCGCTCATGCCGCGGGCCACCAGGGCGGCGCCGGCCAGCCCCATGATGGCGCCCCGCACGTCGGCGCCGCGGCGCACGCCGCCCGCCGCCATGACGAGGCCGAGGCCGGTGGACACGGCGCGTTCCAGCGGCCCGAGATTCCGTTCGCCCCCGAAGAAGCGGTCGTAGGTGTGTCGGATGGCGTTTTCGGCGCTCATGCCTGCGTTCTCCCGGCTGTGCCCGGCGCGAAAGGGATGCCGAAGCGGCGCCGGGCGGTCCTGACTGCAACGCCCGCCCGGCCATCCGGGTTCCCGGACGCGCAGCGCAACCGGACACGCACAATGGCGACAATGCGGTGACACTTGCCGAAGGATCGGTACAATGTCATCATTGTCCCTATGACAAATTGGGTTCCTGATCTGGAGGGCCGGCAAGGCCCCCGTTACCGCGCAATCGCCGATGCCCTGTCCGATGACATTGCCGGCGGCCGGCTCGCTCCGGGTACACGGCTCCCCACCCACCGCGACCTCGCCTACCGCCTCGGCGTCACCGTCGGCACCATCACTCGCGCCTACACGGAGGCGGAGAAGCGCGGGTTGATCGGCGGCGAGGTCGGGCGCGGTACCTTCGTGCAGGGGCAGCGGCACATGCCCCCCTCCGACCCCTTCAGCTGGACTCCGCGGCCCGAACCCTCGGTTATTAACATGACGGTCGTGACTCCGGAGCACCCGATGTCGGTGCCGATGATGGGCGCCACCCTAGCCGCCATCGGCGCGTCGCCGAATCTTGGGGCGCTGCTGGAATACGCGCCGCACGCCGGCCTACCCGCCCACCGCGCCGCCGGGGCGCAATGGCTCACCCGTCAGCACCGGGCAGCGGCTTCACCCGACACCGTCCTGCTGACCACCGGCGCGCAGAACGCCATGGCGGTGGCGCTGGCCGCGGTGGCGCGTCCCGGCGACGTCGTGCTGACGGAGCGGCTGACCAATTACGGCATGAAGACGCTGAGCGCGGTCGAGGGCTACCATCTGGAGGGCATCGCCATCGACGACCATGGCGTGGTCCCAGACAGTTTCGACAGCGCCTGCCGCCGTCTGGCGCCCAAGGCGCTGTATCTGGTGCCGACCCTGCACAACCCCACCGCCTCCGTCATGCCGCAGGCCCGACGCATGGAGATCGCGGCGATCGCCCGCCGCTACGGGGTGATGCTGGTGGAGGACGACGTGTTCGGCTTCCTGGTGCATGACGTGAAGCCCATCCAGGCCATCGCCCCGGACGTCACCGTCTACGTGAACAGCCTGTCCAAGAGCGTGTCGGCCGGCCTGCGCGTCGGCTACGTCGTCGCTCCGCCGGCCCTGGTGCCGCGGGTCGAGGCGGTCATCCGCGCCCTGCAATACTCCTCCCCGCCCCTGCCGCCGGAGGTCGCGACGCGTTGGATCACCGACGGCAGCGCCGACCGCATCGCCGAAGCCCAGCGCGGGGAAGCCATCGCGCGCCAGCAGATCGCCCGCTCCATCCTGCCTGCCAGCGCCGTCTGCGGACACGCGTCGGCGCAGCATCTCTGGCTGGTCCTGCCCGAGCCCTGGCGGCGCGACGACTTCATCGCCGAGGCGATGCGCCGCGGCGTGAAGGTGACCGGCGGCGACGTGTTCGCCGTGGGCCGGGCCAGCGCGCCCCACGCCGTGCGGCTGGGCCTCTGCCACCCGCACAGCCGGGACGAGCTGGCGCGCGGCCTGCGCACGCTGGCCGACCTGCTCGAGAATCCGCAGACAGCGATGCTGTCGATTGTGTGAGGAGACGGAACGGCGGCGTCCTTACGGGAACGGCCGGACCGTGTGCAGGTGGTTCAACGGGCCGTGGCCATGCCCGAAACCGGGGGCGGAGCGGATGGCCTCGTCCACATAGGCGCGGGCGCGGGCCACCGAATCGCGCACGCCCAATCCCTGGGCAACGCCGGCGGCGATGGCCGAGGCCAGGGTGCAGCCGGTGCCGTGGGTGTGCGGGGTGTGGATGCGCCGTCCCTCGAACACTTCTTCGCCGTCCTCGGTGAGCAGCAGATCGCACAGCCGCTCGTCCTCCAGATGACCGCCCTTCAGCAGTACGGCCTTCGGCCCAAAGGTGCGGATCATCTCGGCGGCGCGGCGCATATCGTCCAGGTTGCGCACCGGGATGTCGGTCAGAGCTTCCGCCTCCGGCAGGTTGGGAGTGACCAGTTCCGCATGGGGCAGCAGGCGCTTGCGCAGGGTCTGCACAGCGTCCGGCTCCAGCAGGAAATGGCCGCTTTTCGAGACCATCACCGGATCGACGACCAGCGGAACGTTGATGGCCCGCGCCTCATACTCGCCGGCCACCGCCTCGATGACGGCGGCGTTGGCGAGCATGCCGATCTTGATGCTGTCGGCCCCGAGATCCTCCAGCACCACCTTCATCTGCAGGGCGACGAAGGCCGGGTCAACGGGCAGCACGCCATAGACCCCCGTCGTGTTCTGAGCGGTCAGCGCCGCGATGGCGGTCATGGCGAAGGCGTTCAGCGCGCTGACCGCCTTGATGTCCGCCTGGATGCCGGCACCGCCGCCGGAATCGGACCCGGCGACGATGAGAACACGGCCGTTGATCGGGTGGGCCTGCATCGGGATTGCTTCCGTCTGGTCGTCTGGTTGGAGGGTGGGCCTTAGGAGGCGGTCTCCAGCCGGGCGGCGTCCGTGATGGCGCCGGCAATGTCGGCCACCACCGCGTGCACCAGCCCTTCGTCGTCGCCTTCCGCCATGACGCGGATCACCGGCTCGGTCCCCGACTTGCGGATCAGGATGCGTCCCGACCCGTTCAGCCGCGCCTCGCCGTCGCGGATCGCCGCTTGGACGGAGGCGATCTCCAGCGGCTTCGAACCGGCGGCGAAGCGGACGTTGGTCAGCTTCTGCGGCACCGGGGCGAAGACCTGACAGACCTCGCTGGCCGCCCGGCCGCCGGACTGGATCAGCACCGCCAGGACCTGGAGTGCGGCGATCAGCCCGTCGCCGGTCGTGGAATAGTCGGACAGCACGACGTGCCCCGACTGCTCCCCACCGACGTTGTAGCCGTGCTCGCGCATATGTTCCACCACATAGCGGTCGCCGACCGGGGTACGGACCAGCGCGATGCCCAGCCCCTGGAGGTGCCGTTCCATGCCCAGGTTGGACATCACCGTGGCGACCACGCCGCCGCCCTTCAGCGTCTGCGCCTGTGCCCAGGAGGAGGCGATGAGCGCCATGACCTGATCGCCGTCGACGACGCGCCCGGCCTCGTCGACCATGATCAGGCGGTCGGCGTCGCCGTCCAGCGCAATGCCCAGATGGGCGCCATGGGCCACCACCTGCTCCTGCAGGGTCCGGGTGGCGGTGGCGCCGCAGTCCTTGTTGATGTTCAGGCCGTCCGGGTTGACCCCGACCGGGATCACCTCGGCCCCCAGCTCGTACAGCACCTTCGGGGCGACGCGGTAGGCGGCGCCATTGGCGCAGTCCACGACGATCTTCAGCCCGTCCAGCCGCAGGCCGCGCGGGAAGGTGTTCTTCACATACTCGATGTAGCGGCCCGTCGAATCCTCAAGGCGCGAGGCGCGGCCGAGATCGGCCGAGCCGGCGAGGTCCGGCGCGAAGGGCTGGCCCATGCGCGTCTCGATGGCGATCTCCACCGCGTCCGACAGCTTGTAGCCGTCCGGCCCGAACAGCTTGATGCCGTTGTCCTGATACGGGTTGTGCGAGGCGGAGATCATCACGCCGAGGTCGGCGCGAAGCGAGCGCGTCAGCATGGCGACGGCGGGCGTCGGCAGCGGGCCGAGCAGCACCACGTCCATGCCCATGGAGATGAAGCCCGCGGTCAGCGCCGGCTCCAGAAGATAACCCGACAGACGGGTGTCCTTGCCGATCACCACACGGTGCCGGTGGTCACCCCGGCGGAACTGCAAAGCGGACGCCATCGCGACGCGCAGGGCGGTTTCCGCCGTCATCGGGTCGATGTTGGCGGTGCCACGGATGCCGTCGGTGCCGAACAGGTGTCGCGTCATGAAATCCCTCAGGAATAGGCCAGTCACTGTACCGCAATCGCGGATGTGGTGAGAAGGTCATCGCTTGCCGCGGGGGGCAGGGTCAAGAACCCTTCCGCGCAGACGCCAAAGGGTTACGTGCGCGCTTCGATCACGGCACCCTTGCAGGATGCAGCCCCTCCCAGACGGCGCGCGCTTGGATCGTTTGGGGAACGTCATGCACACGCAGGATCTGCGCGCCCTGGTTCAGCGTTTCCAGCCCCCCGGCCAGCGAGCCGGCCAGACGTTCCTTCGGCGGCTCGCTCCGCGACAGCTTGCCGATCAGGGTCTTGCGCGACAGCCCGATCAGCAGGGCGCAGCCCAACCCGTGATAAAGGGCGGTGTGGCGCAGGATGTCGAGATTGTGCTCCACCGTCTTGCCGAAGCCGATCCCGGGATCGATGGCGATGCGCTCCAGCGCCACCCCGGCGGCGAGGCAGGCCTCCACCCGCTCCTCCAGCCAGTCGAAGACGTCGAGCGCCGCGTCCTCATAAACCGGATTCTGCTGCATGGTGCCGGGTTCGCCCCGCATGTGCATGACGACCACGGGGGCCGCCTTTTCCGCCACCAGCGGCAGCGCGCCGGGGTCGCGCAGCCCGGCCACGTCGTTGATCAGCGCCGCCCCGGCGTCGAGCGCCGCGCGCATCACCCGCGCGTGCCGCGTGTCCACCGAGACCACGGCGCCCTTGGCCGCGAAGTGGCGGACCACCGGCAGGACACGGGCCTCCTCCTCCTCCGGCGACACGGGGGCAGAGCCGGGTCGGGTGGACTCGCCGCCGACGTCCAGCAGGTCGGCCCCGGCCCCCAGCATCGCTTCGCCGTGGGCGATGGCGGTCCCGGCGTCGAAGAAGTCGCCGCCGTCGGAAAAGCTGTCCGGCGTCACGTTGACAATCGCCATGATGCGCGGGCGACCGAGGTCCAGCCCAGCGAACGGCGCCCGCCCGCGGGTCAGCGCGCCCAGCCGCTTGTCCAGGCTCTGCGCCACGGCGGTGCCGCGCTCCCACCCCCAGGCCATGATCTCGGTCAGCGGTGCAAAGGCCCGCTCGATCCGCGCGCCCTGCCGGACGATCAGTTCGGCGGTGGCGAAGGAAAAGCGTCCGCCGGCCAGCGGCACCGCCGCACCGGCGCTCCAGGCGGCGATGGGCAGCAGACCGACCGGCCTCAGATAGACGCGGACGCCGCCCTCCCCCGCCCAGGGCGCGAAGGAGGCGAGCGAGCCGGCGGCGGATTTCGGGGCGGGCTTGGCGATCGAGGTCTTTGCGATCGGGGGCATGGCGACGGTTCGTGCAGCGGAACGGAAGACCGCAGCCTGTCACGGCGGGAAGCCCCGACGCAAGAGACTGCGGTCCACTCTTTCACTCGAACGCCGTCGCGCTTGGCGTCACGCGCTGGTTATGCGCTCTTGGGCAACGGGGCCAGGGCGGCCAGCATCTGCTTCTTGCGCTCCCCGTAGATGCTGCCGAGTTCCTCGGCGCGCTTGTCGTCGAGCGCCTTCTTGGCCTCCTCGAACAGCTCCTCCTCCTCCTCGTCGAGGTGGTGGCGGGTGACTTCGCCGAGCACCTGGAGCTTCGCCTTCCAGGCCGTGCTGTCGGCGGGCATGGCGTTCAGCTCGTCGAGGAAGCCGTTGATGATGTGGTGCTCGTTCAGTCCCTCGGTGGTTTCCTGCTTGGTGTTCTTCGCCTTGGACAGCGACTGGTAGAAGACGGCCTCCTCGATCTTGCCATGGGCCCACAGCTCGCGCTGCAAGTCCTCGTAGGCGGCGCGCCCGTCGCCGTCCGCTTTCTCGGCCGCGTCGAGCAGGCGGCGGATGGTGTCGTGGTCCTGCTTGATCCGGTCGAAGATGCTGGTCATGGGGCCTGTCCCGTTGTTGCGGTGTCTCGACGGGACTCAACCCTGCTCCGGATATGGTGTTCCCGGTGCCAAACGGGGTCAGCCATGCCGAACCATCCAGTGCAGGCTGAACAGGCTCTGCTCGTCGGTCCAGCTCCGCTCCGTGTGCCAGCCGGCGCGGGCGGCGAGGCGGCGGAAGCCAGGGACGGAGTATTTGTAGGAGTTCTCGGTGTGGATCGTCTCGCCGCGGGCAAAGCGGATGGGATGGCCGGCGATGCAGACGGTCTGGTCGTCCAGGCTGCGCAGATGCATCTCGATCCGCCCGCGCGCGGTGTCGTAGCGGGCGACATGGGCGAAGCGGTCCAGATCGAAGGTGCCGTCCAGCTCGCGGTTGATGCGGGCGAGCAGGTTCATGTTGAAGGCGGCGGTCACACCGCGCGCGTCGTCGTAGGCGGCCTCCAGCACCGCCGGGTCCTTGCGCAGGTCCACCCCGATCAGCAGCCGCGCTCCGGAACCGAGCCGCCGCCCGAGGCCGTTCAGGAAGGTCATCGCCTCGGCGGGCCGGAAATTGCCGATGGTGCTGCCGGGGAAGAAGGCCATCGTCCGCTCCGGTGCGACGCCCCGCGGCAGCGCGAAGCCCCGCACATAATCGGCGGCCACAGGCACCACCGTCACCGCCGGGTAGTCGCCGGCCAGCCGGGCGGCGGCGGCGATCAGATGGTCACGGCTGATGTCCACCGGCACATACATGGCCGGCGCGTCCAGCGCGTCGAGCAGGATGCGCACCTTCACGCTCGACCCGCTGCCCAGCTCCACCAGGGTGGCGCCGCGCCCGGCGAGAGCGGCGATCTCCTCGGCACGGTCGTGCAGCAGCGCCGTCTCGGTCCGCGTCGGGTAATATTCGTCGAGCGTGCAGATGGCGTCGAACAGGGCCGAGCCTTTGGCGTCGTAGAAGTACTTGCAGGGCAGGCTCTTGTCCGGGCGGGACAGACCCTCCAGCACATCGGACAGGAACACATCGTCCTGCGCCGGCCCCTGTGCCGGATGGGCGCGGGCGGCGGAAATTGCTGTCATCAGGCGTCCTCCGCGAGGCGCACGCCGCTGAACATCCAGCGCTGGTGCGGATAGAAGAAATTCCGGTAGGTGGCGCGGGCATGGCCGTCCGGCGTGGCGCAGCATCCGCCGCGCAGCACATACTGGTTGGCCATGAACTTGCCGTTGTATTCGCCGACCGCCCCGGCGGCGGGACGGAAGCCCGGATAGCCGCTGTAGGCGCTGGCCGTCCATTCCCAGACGTCGCCGAACATCTGGACAAGCCCCTCGCCCTCCCCGGCGGCCACCGGGCGCAGCAGGCCGCTGCCCAGCGTGTTGCCGGTGGGGGAAAGCCCGCTGCCCAGCATGTTGCCGGCGGCGGTTTCCCATTCGACCTCCGTCGGCAGGCGCTTGCCGGCCCAGCGGGCGAAGGCGTCGGCCTCGTAGAAGCCGACGTGGCAGACCGGGGCGTCCTCGTCCAGCGGATGCTCGCCCAACAGGGTGAACTCCCGCCAGCCGCCATCCTCGCCGCGCCGCCAGTAGGCCGGCGCCTCCCACCCCTCGATGTTGACCGTGGCCCAGCCGTCGGACAGCCAGAGCGCCGGGTTGCGATAGCCGCCGTCCTCGACGAAGGCCAGCCACTCCCCGTTGGTCACCGCGCGGGAGAACAGGCGGAAGGGGCGCAGCAGCACCTCGTGCTGCGGCCCCTCGTTGTCGAAGGCGAAGCCCTCGCCGCCGTGGCCGACCGCGACGATCCCGCCGTCCACCGCGATCCAGCGCCCCTCATGGGCGGTGCCGCGCAAGGCCGGGCGGAAGGGCCGATAAGCCGGCGCGACCGGGTTGCAGGAGAACAGGTGCAGCAGGTCCATCAGGATCAGTTCCTGATGCTGCTCCTCGTGCGCAAGACCGAGCGTCACCAGCGGGGCCAGCCGCTCGGCGTCGCCACGCTCCAGCAGGGTCAGCATGGCGGCGTCGACATGGTCGCGGTAGGCCGCCACCTCGGCCACGCCGGGCCGCGTAACCAAACCGCGCCGGGGCCGCGGATGGCGGGCGCCGACGGCCTCGTAATAGGAATTGAAGAGATAGCCGAAGGCCGGATCGAAGGGCCGGTAGCCCGGCAGATTCGGGATCAGCAGAAAGGTTTCGAAGAACCACGTCGTGTGGGCCAGATGCCATTTGACCGGGCTGGCGTCCGGCATGGACTGCACCACCTGATCCTCCGGCGACAGCCCGACGGCCAGTTCCGCCGAGGTGGCGCGCACCCGGCGGAATCGGTCGGCGAGTCCGCCGGCTTTGGCGGCTGTTTTGAGCATGGGCGCTGTGTCCTCCCCGCCTGACAGGTCCCGGTAAAGCTGTGCCGCTTCGCTGACCCGCCAACCCTCCTTTCGGAGTGGCCCGGACGCACCACCCGGCGGCAACGCTCCGCCACACCGCCTGTTCACAGCGGATGACGCACGGATTCCGACAATCGAACGATGGAGGAACGGCACCCATGCAACCGCGGCTTAAACCCATTGACGAGCAGGTGATCATCATCACCGGCGCGTCGAGCGGCATCGGTCTGGTCACCGCCCGCATGGCCGCCCGGCAGGGCGCGAAGGTCGTGCTGGTCGCCCGCGACCGCGACGCGCTCGCCCAGGCGGCCGAGGAGATTCGCGCCGCGGGCGGGGACGCGATCCACTGCGTCGCCGACGTGGCCGACCCCGACGCCCTGCGGCGCGTCGCCGACGCGGCGGTCCGCAGCTATGGCCGGATCGACACCTGGGTGAACAACGCCGGCGTGGCGATCATCGGCAAGCTCCTGGACACCGCCCCGGACGACCACCGCCGCCTGTTCGAGACGAACTACTGGGGCGTGGTCAACGGCTCGCTGGCCGCCATCCCTCACCTGCGGCGGAACGGCGGGGCGCTGATCAACATCGGCAGCGTGCTGTCCGACCGCGCCATCCCGCTTCAGGGCGCCTATGTCGCCACCAAGCACGCCGTGAAGGGCTTCACCGACGCGCTTCGCATGGAGTTGGAGGCGGAGGGCGCGCCCATCTCGGTCAGCCTGATCAAGCCGGCGGCCGTCGACAGCCTCTACGAGGACCACGCCCTGAACCTGATGGAGGTGGAGCCGAACAACCCGCCCCCGGTCTACGCGCCGGAGGTCGTGGCGAAGGCCATCCTGCATTGCGCCCGCCGGCCGATGCGTGACCTTTATGTCGGCGGCGGTGCCAAGCTGTTCGCATTGGCGGAGACCTTCGCGCCGCGGCTCACCGACCGGATCATGGAGCGGACCCTGCCGCGGGTCATCCGCTCCGGCGGGCCGCTCCGCCCGCGCAACGACGCCCTGCACAGCCACGGCGACGACGGACGGGAGCGCGCCGGCCGGCATCGCTTCGTGCGCGAAACCAGCCTCTACACCGAGGCCAGGATGCACCCCTGGATCACCACCGCGGTGGTCGCCGGCTTCGGGATCCTGGCCGGAACGGCGGTGGCGCGCGGTTGGGTGCGGGACAATGACGGGTCGGGCGACGGCGATGCAGCCGGGCTGAACCGCCACCGCCGATCAATGCAGCGCCATCGCGACCGGATGGACGAGGAGCGCAGCACCATCGGCCACAACGCGAAGCCCGCCTGGCAAGCCGCGGAGGAAGGTGTGGTGACCTTTCCCCGCTGACCGCCGCTACACCGGCTCCCTGGCCATCGGCTCCACCTTCGACGCGGGATGGCCGCGGGCGGCACGCCGCGCCAGGATCGGTTCCAGTTCCTCCGCCAGGACCGGGCGGCTGAACAGATAGCCCTGGAAACTCTCGCATTTGAGACTGCGCAGAAGCTGGAGCTGCGCCTCCGTCTCCACACCCTCGGCGACCACCGACAGGCCCAGGCTGCGGCCCAGCCCAACGATGGCCCGCGGAATGGAATCGCCGGCCCCGTCCTGCTCGAGATCGTGGATGAAGGAGCGGTCGATCTTCAGCTTGTCGATCGGGAAGCGGTGCAGGTAGTTGAGCGAGGAGTAGCCAGTGCCGAAATCGTCCAGCGCGATCAGGCACCCACGCTGCTTCAGCGCGCGCAGCGTCGCGATGGCCGACGGAATGTCGTCGATCAGGGTGCCTTCGGTGACCTCGATCTCCAGTTCCCACCCTTGGAGGCCGTTGCGGTCGAGCGCGGCGGCCACCTTGGCGGGAAGCTGGCCGTCGCGGAACTGCTGTGCAGAGACGTTCACGGCGACCGGCACCGCCAGACCGATCTGGTCGCGCCAGCGGCCGATCTGGGCGCACACCTCGTCCAGCACCCAATCGCCGATGGCCTGGATCAGGCCGGTCTCCTCGGCCACCGGCAGGAAACGGTTGGGCATGATGAGACCGGCTTCCGGGTGGCGCCAGCGCAACAGAGCCTCCACCCCGACCACGAGGTCGTCGGAAATGCGCAGCTGCGGCTGGTAGACGAGGAACAGCTCCCGATTCTGCAGGGCACGGCGCAGCGCCGCCTCCAGATCCAGACGCTCGCGGGACCGCGCGCCCATCTCGCGCGTGACGAAACGGTAGGCGTTCCGCCCGGCGTCCTTGGCGTTGTACATCGCGATGTCGGCGCAGCGGATCAGTCCCTCGGCGTCCTCCGCGTCGTCGGGGAACAGGCTGATGCCGATGCTGGGCGACACCACGAAGTTCCGCCCGCCGATGGCGAAGGGCGCGGCGAGCTGAGCCAGCACCTTGTCCGCCACCGCAGCGGCCTCCGCGGCCTTCTGGATGGTCGGCACGACGATCAGGAACTCGTCGCCGCCCAGCCGACCCACCGTATCGGTCGGCTGCATCCCGCCGTGCAGCCGCCGCGCCACCGACCGCAGCACCTCGTCACCGAAAGAGTGGCCCAGGCTGTCGTTGATCACCTTGAAATGGTCCAGATCGATGAACAGAACGGCGACCTTGCCACCGTCGCGTCGCGCCTGCCGGGCGGCCTGGGCGATGCGGTCGAACAGCAGGACCCGGTTGGGCAGGCCGGTCAGCGGATCGTAATGGGCCAGATAGTGAATGTGCTGCTCGGCCCGTCGCTTGTCGCCGATGTCCTCCACGAAGGCCATGACGAAGGGCGGGTCGCCGGGGGTGGACACCGGCTGGAGGTGAAGAGAGAAATGGCTGTGCCGACCACCGGCCAGAAGCAGCCGGTCGACCTCCAGCCGCACGCTCTCCCCGGCGATGGCGGAGTCGATGGCGGCGATCACCGCCGGGTCCTGAGCGCGCAGCTTCGTGTCGATTCCGATCAGCCCGTCACGCCCCACCCCGACCGCGCGGGCGAAGGCCGGGTTGCAGTCAGTGATCTTGGCGTCCGGACCGATGAGGGCGATGCCCAGCGGCGCCTGATTGAACAGCAGATCCAGTTCCGTCTCGCGACGGCGCAGCGAGGCGGTGATGCGCCGGGCGATCACCAGCGCCCGGTCGCGCGTCGCGGCCAGCGCCCACAGCAGGGTGGACAGGAGAACGCTGAGCGACAGCCCCGTCGCCAGGACCAGCGTCGGCTTCCAGCTGTCCACAGCGTCCTCGAAGCTTGAACGGCTTTCGTACTGGACTGACCAGACGCGGCTGCCCAGTGTGACGTCCCGGCTCGCCGTCAGCAACGGCTGCTCCGACGGCTCCGGGCGGCTGCGGTAGAGCGGAAACTCCCGCCGCCCTTCGAACACCGTCGCGGCGATGTCGTTCATCCGTCCGAACACGGACTCGGCCAGCGGAGCGACGTGGATCGGGGTCATCACCAGCCCGGCGAGGGTGGCCCGCCGCTGCTCCTGCGTGGCGGGGCTCAGCCCGTCGCGGTAGACGGCCTGGAACACGATGAAGGCGGGCGGCGAGGCTTCCCCCTCGTCGAGCCGCAGGGCGACGGCGCGGGTGACCGCCGGCTCGCCGCTGTCCCGCGCCTGTTCCGCGGCGGCGCGACGGACCGGTTCCGACAGCAGGTCGTAGCCGAGCGTGCGCAGGGTGCTTTCGCTGACCGGAGCGGCGTAAAGGGTGACGAGCCGGACCGGACCGGTCGCTTCCGGCCAGATGCGGAAGTTTCGCAGCCCGTCCATCCGGGCTTCCGTCACCAGCTCCGGGCTCGTCCATTGGTCGGCAACCCGTGCGAAGGCGACGGCGGTGATGCCGGGGAAGCGCTCCACGAGGTGCAGCCCGTCCACGAAGCGGTTCCATTCCGCGCGTTTCACCTCCGGATAGGCGGTGAACAGGGCGGCGGCGGAGCGCGTCACCTGAACATAAACCTGGATCTGGTTCTCGAACCGGCGGTGCAGTTCCTCCACCCGCAGGGCGAAGCGGCTGTCAGCGTCCGCGGCGACGCGCTGCCGGGTGTCGTGCCAAGCCAGGGCGGTCAGGAGAAGCGCGGCCAGCAGGGCCAGCAGGGGAAGACGCTTCGGAACAGCCACCGAATCCGTGGCGGACCCGCTGGGCGCCAGGTCGATCGGATCGGGGCTTGAAGACCTCTGCATGGCCGTACCGAAGCTGCCTGTCACGCCGCTGCGGCGCCCTTCGGGGGCGCCCATGCCGCCCGCCGCCCACCCGGAACCCGCCGGAGGAAACGACGCGCGCCGGTAGACCTTAACCAGAATGCGGCCGTGCGAAAAGCGTATAAATATTTCCGCAATCGCCCTTCGCGTGCGGGGACGCTCAAAACTCCTGCAGCACCTTGGGACTGTTCTCCAGAAGCGTCTCGATCATGCCCAGGATCTGCTCAATCTTCGTGCGGGTGGCGTCCAACTCGTCGGCAGTCTTGTCGTCGATGCCCGCTTCCATCAGCATCATGTCGAAGGCGTTCAGCGTTTCCGAAAAGGCCTTCTGCTCCGCCTGAAGCACATCGAAGGCGCCGAGCGAGCTGGTCAGCGCCAAGGGCGGGTCGCTGACGAAGGCGTAACTGATGTCGGTGAAATGGGCGATGGCGGTCAGCTTCTGCCGGATCACCCATTGCGGAAAGTTGGGCGGCAGTTCGTCCCCCGCCTCCTGCAACCGCTCCTGGATGGAGAAGACCAACCCCTGGATGTCCAGGTACGCGTTCCGGATCTCCCGGAAATGGGGAAAGGTCTTGGGCTTGCCGGCGTTGCGAACACGGCCCAGCCGGGCGTTGTCGTCGGTCAGCTTCCGCGCCATCTGGACCACGATGTTCGCCACCTTCCCCATCGCCCCGCCATCCCTTTGTTTCGCGGCCGTCACCAGTCTGCCGTCACCGATCTGCCATCACCGATCTATAGCATGCGCCGCCCGACCGTGGGCAGGCCGATCAGCCTGCCGGCGGCCCCGCCGCCTGCGGCAGGCGGTCGCCCACCCCGCGGAGCAGCGCCTCCCGCGCCGCGTCGTCGGGCGCCGCGTCCAGCGCCCGGTGCAGGTCCAGCAGGAAGGCGGCGTAGCGGTTGTGCCAATCCCGCCCGGCGGCCACAGCCTCCGGCTCCAGCCGCGGCGGACCGCCCTGGGCCATGGCAGGCGCCAGTGCCGGAACGGCGGCGGTCAGATCGGCCACCTCGTCCAACTCGGGCAGGCGGATCAGCGCCGGGTCCCAGCCGCGGCGGACCAGGGCGTCGCGCAGGCCGGCGCGCGCCTCCTCCTCGCCATGCACCAGGAACAGGCCGCGCCCCACCCCCTGCCGCGCCGCCACCCAGGCCAGCAGGCTGCTGCGGTCGGCGTGGCCGGAATAGACGTCCAGCGACCGGATGCGGGCGCGCACGGCGATCTCCTCGCCATGGATGCGGACGTTTGCCGCCCCCTGCTGCAACAGGTGGCCCAGTGTGCCCGGCGCCTGGTAACCGACCAGCAGGACCGTGTCCTCCGGGCGCCACAGATGGTTCTTCAGGTGATGGCGGATGCGCCCGGCGTCGCACATGCCGCTGGCCGCCATGATGATGGCGCCACCCTTGATCGCGTTGAGTTTCTGGCTTTCCGCGACGGAGCGCACGCGGTGCAGGTTGGGCCGGGCGAAGGGATCGCCGTCGGTGCCGAGATCGGCCAGATGGCGGCGGAACACCCCGGTGACTGCGTCGGCCAACGGCGAGTCGAGAAACACGTCGACCAAGGGGATCTCGCCGCGATCGAACAGCCGGTGGAGGTCGTAGAGAAGCTCCTGCGTGCGCTCGACCGCGAAGGCCGGGATGAGCAGGGTGCCGCCCGCGCCGAGCGCCGCCCGCACCTCGTCGCGCAGCAGGGCCTGCCGCTCGGCCTCGCCCACCTCGACCCGCTCGCGGTTGCCGTAGGTGGTCTCCAGGACCATCCAGTCGGGCCGCGGCGGCCCCTCCGCGTCGGCGTGGAAGGACTTGCCGCCCGGCCCGAGGTCGCCGGAGAACAGAATCGTCTCCGCCGTTCCGCCGCGCGTCACCTCCAGCTCCACCGACGCCGAGCCGAGGATGTGCCCGGCCTGCCAGAAGCGGGCGCGGATGCCGGGCAGCACTTTCACCCACTCCCCGTAATCGACCGCGTGCAGGTGGCGGATGGCCGCCTGGGCGTCGGCCTGGGTGTAGATCGGCTCGACCGTCGGGCGCCCGCGCTGGCGGTTGCGGCGGTTCAGACGGTCGACCTCCGTCTCCTGGATGTAGCCGCTGTCGGGCAGCATGTAGGCCAGCAGGTCGGCGGTACCGGCGGTGGTGTGCACCCGCCCCTTGAAGCCCTGGCGGACCAGCTTCGGCAGCAGGCCGGAGTGGTCGATGTGCGCGTGGGTCAGCAAGACCGCTTTCACGGCGGACGGCTTGAAGGGGAAGGGCCGGTAGTTCAGCTCCTTGACCGTCTTGGTGCCCTGGAACAGGCCGCAGTCGATCAGCAGGTCGCCGTCGCCGGTCTGGATGCGGAAGCAGGAACCGGTGACCGTGCCGACGGCGCCGTGGAAGGTGAGGGACAGTGCCATGGCGAAACTCCGCCTTCTTGTGCCCTATCCCTCCATCCTGCCTGAAGAAGGGTTACCGGGCCGTCAACAAGGTGCCATCAACAGGGTGCCAGCAGCGCGTCGGCGATCAGCCGGGCGAGCGGCAGGTCGTTGCTGGGGTGCGGAACCCCGTCGCAGGACAGCGGCGTGCCGAGCCCTTCCGCCTCGAAGCGGGCAGCCACCGCGGCGTCGAACAGGGCGTGGACTCCGAACACCCGGACGGAAGCCGCCCCGGCGGCCCGCGCGGCCCGCGCGCAGGAGAAGATCGTCTCGCCGGAGCTGATGACGTCGTCGACGATCACCACGGGCCGTCCGGCCAACGGTTCATCGGCGGGCAGCGTCACCGTCACGTCGCGGTCGCCGCGCCGCTCCTTCCGACCGACCAGGGCGGTGAGGCCGAGCGGCCCGGCCACCGCCCCGACCAACGGGGCGGCCTCCTCGTCCGGGCCGACGATCACGGCGTCGGGCGCGGTCCCGTCACGGCGCAGCCGCTCGGCGATGGCCCCGGCACCGCTGAGGCAGACGGAGGGGCGCCCGACGAACACCTCGTCCAGCGTGTGGGTGCGGTGGAGGTGCGGCTCCACGCAGACGAAGCGGTCGAACAGCCGGCCCAGCCAGTCCCCCACCACCGTCTGGCTCACCGGCTCGCCGGGGCGGAACACCGCGTCCTGGCGCATGTAGGCCATGTAGGGGGCGACGAGGCACAGCTCCGTGGCGCCCTGGCGGCGCAGGACGGAGGCGGCCAGCGTCAGTTCCACCAGCTTGTCGTTCGGACGGTCGAGCGAGCGGTAGACCACCGCCCGCTCCACCGGTTCGGGCATACGGACAAGACTTTCCCCATCGGGAAAGCGGTGCAGCTCGGCGATGTGGCAGGGAACGTTCAGAGCCTCGGCCAGACGCCGCGCGCCGTCGGCCGATTCCGGAAATCCGTAGACGCCCGTATAGCGGGCCATGCTGTCCCCTCTTGCGTTGCGCGCCCGGACATGGGCGCCCCGTTCGGCCCGTACTATGCCGCAAGGGCCGCAGCGGGGCGACCACGACCTTAGGCGCAACGTTACCGTGAAGGCGATAGGACGGCTGGGACGGACGCCTGAAAATGACGCCGCGGCGGTCTTCCACTCATTGACCGCAGACGAAGGTATGAGGCAGTTTCCCGCCATGCGCGTGCTCATCGCCGACGATACGGTCCTGATGCGCACCATGCTCTCGGAGCAGGTGGCGTCCTATGGCCATGACGTGATCCTCGCCAGGGACGGCCGGGAAGCGCTGAACCTTGCCCAGGCCGAATCCTTCGACATCGCCATCATCGATTGGGAGATGCCGCGGCTGTCGGGGCTGGAGGTGTGCTGGCTTCTGAAGGCCGATCCACGCACCGCCTACAGCTACCTGATCCTGATGACGTCCCATGACGAACCCTTCTACGAGATGAAGGCGCTGGACGCCGGGGCGGACGACTTCATCCACAAGCCGGTCAACCGCGCCCACCTGAAGGCGCGACTGAAGGCGGGCGGCCGCATCACCGAAATGCACCGGCTGCTGATTGCCCAGGCGCAGACCGACCCGTTGACCGGCGTCGCCAACCGGCGCGCCCTTCTGGAGCGTGCGGATGAGGAGATCCGGCGGGCGCTGCGGTCCCGGCAGCCCCTGTCCCTGCTGATCGCCGACATCGACCATTTCAAGCGCATCAACGACAGCCGCGGCCACGCCGCCGGCGACGCGGCCTTGCAGCGGTTCGTACAGACGCTGGACGGCGCCCTACGCCCCGGCGACCTGATCGGCCGCTACGGCGGGGAGGAGTTCGTGGTTCTGCTTCCCAACACCGCGCTGACGGATGCGTCGGTCGTGGCGGAACGCTTGCGCCAGCGCGTCGCCGCGCAGGAGATGGGGCCGGATGGCGATTCGTTCCGCATGACCGCCAGCTTCGGCGTCGCCCCGGTGATGCCTGGTGCTCCCAACGGCATCGACGACGCGCTCCGGGTGGCCGACGCCGCGCTCTATCGGGCGAAGGCCGAAGGGCGGAACCGCGTGGTTCCCTCTCCCTGTCTCTTATACACATCTGACGCTGCCGACGATTATACGC
>NZ_JAUQTX010000138.1:0-17854 GCF_059803775.1 Azospirillum sp. UFLA03-27
TGTATAAGAGACAGGCCCAGCGCCGGGCCAAGGACGCGCCGCCGACCGGCTTCGCCGACTTCGCCACCATCGCGCTCGACGGCGCGGCGTACCGCCACCCCGGGCGCGACGGCACCGGCTCCTTCACCGTCGGTCCCATCGACCTGAGGGTGGAGCGCGGCGACGTCGTCTTCGTCACCGGCCACAACGGCGCCGGCAAGAGCACGCTGATCCACATGCTGCTCGGCCTCTACCCGGCGCAGCGCGGCAACCTGACGGTGGACGGCGCGGTGGTGACGGCGGACACGCTGGGCTCCTACCGCGACCTGTTCTCCGTTGTCTTCTCCGACAACCACGTCACCCGCCAGCTCTACGGCGCGGTGTCGCTGGAGGACGGCTTCGCCGACGAGCTGCTCGACCTGCTGGAGATGTCCGACAAGGTGGCGGTGGAGGACCGCGCCTTCACGACGGTGGACCTGTCGCAGGGGCAGAAGAAGCGCCTCGCGCTGGCCGCCGCCCTGCTGGAGCGCAAGCCCGTGCTGGTGCTCGACGAATGGGCGGCCGACCAGTCCCCCTATTTCCGGCGGAAATTCTACCGCGAGATCATTCCCTGGATGAAGGCGCGCGGCATCACCGTGATCGCCGTGACCCACGACGACGCGTATTTCGACGCCGCCGACGTGCAAATCCAGGTCGAGCAGGGCGGTATCCGCCGGCTCGACACCCCCGCCCTTCCGGCCCCCGGCCTGTTGCCCGCCTGATCCAGACCAGCGGATCGGGGCCAGCGGATCGGAGCCACCAACCGAACCCTCCCCTCCCCCAGACGCGAGACCGAGGCACACCATGATCCTTCTCACCGGCGGCACCGGCTTTCTCGGTGGTTCCTTCTACCTCGACGCCGTCAAGAATGGGACCGCGGCGGACTGCCTGCTGCTGATCCGCGGCGCCGACGAGGCCGCCTGCCGCGCCCGTCTCGCCACCAACCTGATGCGTTGCGTCGACCGCGCCACGGCCCAGGCCTACGCCGATCTCTGCCAGATCATCCCGGGCGACCTGCAGTCGCTGGCGACCAGCGCCGACCCGCGGCTGGACGCGGTGACCCACATCGTCCACGTCGCCGCCGACACCTCCTTCGACAGCCGCCATTCGGTCTGGCAGATCAACGTCGACGGCACGCTGGCGCTGGCCGCCCGCGCGCGGCGCATGAAGCACCTGCAGCGCTTCCTGCACATCGGCACCGCCTTCTGCTGTGGCGAGACGCCGTGGCTGGAGATGGTCGAGGAGGCTCCGGCCCCCGGCCACGACACGCCGCACATCGTCGAATACACCCGCAGCAAGGCCGCGGCCGAGCGCGCCCTGGCCGCCGGCTTCCCCGACCTGCCGATCGTCGTCTGCCGCCCGTCGATCGTCGTCGGCCACACCACGATGGGCGTGCGCCCGAGCGCCAGCATCTTCTGGTTCTTCCGGCTGGTCGACCGCACCGGCGTCCTGCCCTGCTCGCCGGACGGCTTCATCGACATCGTCCCGGTGGACTGGGCCTCGGCCCGGCTGCACGACCTGCTGCGCAAGCCCGACCTCAAGCACAGCCTCTACCACATCTCCGCCGGCCTCGGCAGCCGGACGCTGTGGAGCGACTTCCAGGCCGCCTTCGCCGCGCACGGCCATGAGGGCACCCGCCCCTACAGCTTCTTCGACCCGAAGGGTCCGGAAGGCTGGAAGCCCTTCGACCGTGCCTTCCGCCTGGCCTTCCCGCAGCGCGACATCCTGCACCGGACGATGATGGCGGGCGGGCGCAAGTACCACCGCTTCACCGCCCAGGACATCGCCTTCGACAACAGCCGCCTGCTGGCCGAGGGCTTCACTCCGCCGCCGCGCTTCGCCGACTACATCGGCGTCTGCCTGACCAACCCCGGCACGACCATCGCCGAGCAGTTCGTCGACGACGCCGCCAGCTTCGAGTTCGACGAGTCGCTGGCCCCGGCCACCGCCGCCGCCTGAACCCCATCGCCGGAGAAGGACGCCATGCCGCTCCTCATCGCCACCCGCCTCGCCTCCAGCCCGATCCACGGGCTGGGGCTCTTCGCCGAGGAGGCGGTCGCCGCCGGCACGCCGGTGTGGGCGTTTGACGCCCGCATCGACCGCCTGCTGGCGTCCGACGACGCCGTGCTGGCCGAGTTTCCGCAGGTCGCCCGGCTGCTCGACTTCCACGGCTGCGTGATCGAGGGGGTCGGCGTCCTTCTGCCGGGGGACGACGCCCGGTTCCTCAACCACGCGGATGGTCCGTCCATCGGGCGGGCCGATCCCGGCGACTGGCGGCGCTTCGTGGCCCGCCGCGCCATCGCCGCCGGGGAGGAGATCACCTGCAACTATGAGGACATCTGCGCCGACGTGCGCGAGGCCGGGGCGGCGCTCTACCTGACTGGGGCCGGAGCAGGGGAATGACCACGCCCGCGGCGCGCCCTCCCCTGCGGACCAGCTTCGTCGAGCCGACCGCCCTGACGCCGGAGCGCCGGGCGGCGATGTTCGTCCTGCTCAGCGTCTGGTTCGAAGGCTACGGCGAGGATTATTTCAACGAGGAGCTGGAAGACCTCGACCACTGCGTGCTCCAAGAGGACGCCGGGACCGGGGAGCTGGTCGGCTTCGCCACCGTCTACCGGCAGGCGGCGGAGATCGGCGGCACCGCCGTCGGCGCCTTCCACACCGCACACTGCATCCTGGAGCGCCGCTTCTGGGGGTCGAACGAGCTGGTGCGCTCGATGGTCGCCGAGATGGTCGCCCGCGCCCGCGCCGACCGCTCGGGACGCCTGTGGTACTGGAGCTACAGCGCGGTCGGCTACCGCTCCTACCGCTACATGCCGATGCTGTTCGTCCGCCACACGCCGCACCCGGACCAGCCCCCCGACGACCTCGACCGGGCGTTCCGCGACCACATCGGGCGGGAGTGCTTCGCCCAGTACTACGACGCCGACACCGGCACTGTGGACTGGCAGTGGCAGGGCTACGGCCTGACCGAGGAGGCCCGCGCCATCAGCGAGGCCAAGCTGGACAGCCCGGCCGTCGCCCAGTTCCGCCGCATCAACCCGCGCTGGGCCGACAGCGTGGAAATCCTCTGCCTCACCCGGCTGGAGGACGACAACCTCACCGCCTTCGGCCGCCGCTGGTTCTGTACCAGCCCTCTCCCCTCTGGGGAGAGGGTGCCCGCGAAGCGGGCGGGTGAGGGGGTTGCGCGTGGCGCCGCGTTCGGCAAAAGCGCAACCCCCTCACCCTAACCCTCTCCCCGGAGGGGAGAGGGAATACCAAAACATCGCCCCCGCAAGCCTCGACCCTGGAATGACGACGCCCATGAACACCTTGTCTCTTCGCGCCGCCGCTCTCGCCGGCACCGCCTTCGCCGCCCTGACGTCGGCCCCGGCCCTGGCCGAGCCGAGCTTCGACCTGATCCTCGGCGGCGACGCCTATTTCCAGGGCGCCTACATCCGCCAGGACCAGGACGACGGCCTGCGCTCGCGCGAGTTCGCCAACCGCTACCGTCTGGTCGTCACCCCGACGGCCACCGCCGACAACGGCCTGACCTACGGCGCGCGGCTGCGCATCGTGGCGGGCAACGGCGATCCGACCGTCTCGACCCGCAACATCGAGAACGACCGCGCCTTCCTCTTCGCCAACGGCGCCTTCGGCACGATCCAGGCCGGCGTCATTAACGGCCTGTCGGACGAATACGGGATGATCGGCCCGAACGTCGAGGGCGTGGCCGGCAGCCCGGACAGCAACGGCATCCTGTTCCTGAACGGCTCGACCACCTTCGCCGCCCTGCCGCTGGCCGCCACCAGCATGCGCACGCTGATCGCCTACGACACCGGGACCAAGTTCGTCTACATCACGCCGAGCTTCGGCGGCCTGTCGGCGGCGGTGTCCTACATGCCGCGCAGCGGCGACTCCAACAGCTCGGTCAACCGCCGCACGACCGACGCGCTGGGCGACCTGCTGTCCTTCCGCGACGTGGTCGAGGCCGGCGCCGCCTTCCAGACCGCGGTCGGCGACTTCAGCATCGAGGGCAGCGCCTTCTACGCGACCGGCAAGGCGGTGCGCCAGACTGATGGCGTCGTCAGCCAGTCCTTCGAGGACCTGAACTCCGTCCATGTCGGGGCCAACGTCGGCTATGGGCCGGTGAAGGTCGGCGCCAGCTACGCCTACAGCGGCGACAGCGGCTACGCCGAGGGCCTCGCCCAGACGCGGGCGCAGCAGAACTGGATCTTCGGCGCGCAGTACAGCGCCGGGCCGCTGCTGTTCGCCGCCAACTACCTGCGGGCGCTGGGCAACGACAGCGCGACTATGTCAACGCCGAGCAAGGCGGACATCTGGCAGGGCGGCGTCACCTGGACCGTCGCCCCCGGCTTCACCGCCGGGCTGGAGTACGACTACGTTCAATCCGCCTTGCAGGCGGCCCGCCCCGACGGCGGCGACCTGAAGGACCGCGCGCACATCGTGATGCTCGACACCCGTCTGGCGTTCTGACAACGGGAACCGCTGCGGCCCCTGTTCCTGACAGGGCCGCAGCGTTTTCGCGGGGTTGGCCCCCGCTTAAATCGTTTGTTGGCACCACGGAGCGCGGTCTACCCTGGCCGCCCGAACCAACGTCAAAAGGGTGCGCCGGTGTTCGCGTTCCATCTCGCCTTTCCCATCCGGGACATCGAGGAAACCCGCCGTTTCTACGTCGATGTCCTGGGCTGCCGCGAAGGGCGCTCCACCGAGCGGTGGATCGATTTCGACTTCTTCGGCAACCAGATCTCCGCCCACCGCTCGTCCGAGCCGCGCTCGACCGAGACCAGCATGGTCGACGGCAAGGCGGTGCCCCTGCATCATTTCGGGGCGGTGCTGCCGCGCCCGGTGTGGGACGCGCTGAGGGAACGGCTGGAGGCCGCCGGGGCGACCTTCCTTCTGGAGCCGCAGATCCGCTACCCCGGCAAGCCGTCGGAGCAGGGGACCTTCTTCGTCCTCGATCCCTCCGGAAACGGGCTGGAGTTCAAGAGCTTCACCAACGACTCCGGCATGTTCGCCCAGGTCGAGGCGACCTGATCGCCAAAGGTCGAGGCGACCTGACGTACTGGAGGACAGTCTACACCGGCGGAGCGGCGTCCGGGGCCGGCGGCGCGGCGGTCTGGACCGGCGGGGCCGGCGGGGCCGCCGGCACGTCGTCGCTGCCCTCGCTGCGATCGCGGTAGAGGGCGGCGCGGGCGAGCAGCATCAGCGTGATCGGTGTGGTCACGAGCATGGAGACCGCAATCAGAATCTCGTGCAGCACCAGTCGCGACTGCAGCACGGTGAAGCACAGCATCGAGGCCAGCAGCACGAAGCCGATGCCCATGCTGGTGCCCAGCGTCGGGGCGTGGACGCGCTCGTAAAAGCTGCGCAGCCGCACGAACCCTATGGACCCGATCAGCGCCAGCGCGGAGCCGAGCAGCAGGAACAGCGCCACCGGGATCGCCGCCCAGACCGGCAGATCGGCCAGATGAGTCATTCGATCACCTCTCCGCGCATGAGGAACTTCGCCAGCGCCGCCGTCGCGACGAAGCCGAGCAGCGCGATGATCAGCGCCGCCTCGAAATAGAGCGTGCTGCCGGTGCGGATGCCGAAGGTCAGCAGCAGCATCGTGGCGTTGACGTAGAGCGTGTCGAGCCCGAGCACACGGTCCTGCGCCCGCGGCCCGCGCAGCACGCGATAGGTCGCGCAGGCCATCGCGGCGACCAGCAGGATCTGCGCCAGGAAGATCGACCAGAGCAGCAGGGTGGCGGTCATTCGAAGATCTCCATCAGGCGCTTCTCGTACCGTCCCTTGATGGTGTCGATCCAGGTGCTCTCGTCGACCAGATCGAGGATGTGGAGAAGGATGGTGTTGTTGGCGGAATTGTACTCCACCCAGATCGTTCCCGGCGTTCCCGTGATGATGCAGGCCAGCGTCGCCAGACCGTAGGGCGCGCGCATGTCCAACGGGATGTGGAGGAAGCCGGACACCCGCTCCGTCTTCCGCGGGTTGAGGATGATCTTGACGACCGCGAGGTTGGAGCGGGCGATGTCGGCGATCACCAGCGCGGCCAGCGTGAAGGCGGCGCGCGGCCGCTTCAGCCGCCCGCCCGGCGGGTCGAGCGCCCGGAAGCCCCAGAGCGCGACGGTCGCCAGGATGCCGCCCATCAGGATGGAGCCCAGCGCCACGCTCTCGGTCAGCAGCAGCCACATCGCCACAAGCGCGGCGGTCAGCAGCGGGTACGGCCACCAGCGCTTCATGGCGCGACCCCCTTGCCGGTTCCCGGCGCCGCGGTGGTCATCACCCCCTGGACGTAGCGTTCCGGTCCGTGAAGCGAGCGGGCGGTGTCCTCCATGTAGCGCATCACCGGACCGGCCTGGACGGTCAGCGCCACGCAGAGCGCCAGCAGCATCATGACCGGCGCGAGCTCGACGAGGCGCACGCGCGGCAGGTCGCCGGCGGGCGACGCCCAGAAGACGTCGATGCCGGTGCGGCTCATCGCGACCACCGTCGCCAGGCCGGACAGGATCAGCGCGGCCATCAGCGCCCAAGTGGTGAAGGGAAGCCCCTCCGCCCCCTGCGCCAGCATCGGCGCCAGGATGGCGAACTTGGCGAGGAAGCCGGACAGCGGCGGCAAGCCGGCGAGCAGCAGCGCGCAGGCCATGAAGGCAATGCCGAGGATTGCCATGATCGCCGGGATCGACACGCCGATGGCGTCGTCGTCGTCCGACTCCTCGTCCTCGCCCTCGCCGAAGGCCTCGCGCGTCACCGCCAGCACGTCGGCGCCGACCATGCGGCCGCGCTCGACCAGCTCGATCAGCAGGAACAGCCCGGCGATCGCCAGGACGGAGCTGGTCATGTAGAACAGGGCGCCGCCGGTCACCGCCACCTGCCCGGCGCCGACGGCGGCCAGCAGTGTGCCAGAGGACACCAGCACGCTCGCGCCGGCCAGCCGCGCCAGATTCTGCGTCGCCAGCACCGCGATGGAGCCGAAGGCAATGGTCAGGACGCCGCCGATCAGCAGCCAGTGCCCGCCGAACCCCGCCGAGGTCCCGGCGCTGTCGCCGAAGACCAGCAGCCAGATCCGGATGATCGCGTAGATGCCGACCTTGCTGAGGATCGAGATGATCGCGGCCGATGGCGCGCCGACCGTGGTGTAGGTGTTCGGCAGCCAGAAGCCGAGCGGCCACATGCCCGCCTTGATGAGGAAGGCGACGCCGAGGATCGCCGCCCCGGCCTCCAGCAGGCCGCGGTCCTCCGGCGCCACCGCGGCGATGCGGACGGCCAGCTCCGCCATGTTCAGCGTGCCGGACACGCCGTAGATCATGCTCACCCCGATCAGGAAGAGCAGGGACGCCGCCAGGTTGATGGCGATGTAGTGCAGCCCGGCGCGGACGCGGGCGAGGCCGGAGCCGTGCAGGGCCAGACCGTAGGAGGCGGCCAGCATGATCTCGAAGAAGACGAAGAGGTTGAACAGGTCGCCGGTCAGGAAGGCGCCGTTCAGACCCATCAGTTGGAACTGGAACAGCGAATGGAAATGGGCGCCCGCCTTCTGCCAGCGCGCCAGCGCGAAGACCAGGGCGGACAGCCCCAGGATGCCGGTCAGCACCAGCATCATCGCCGACAGCCGGTCGAGCACCAGGACGATGCCGAACAGCGACGGCCAGTCGCCCAGCCGGTAGACGCGCACGGTGGCGTCCGCCCCGGTGGCGGTGTGGTCCGTCAGATAGAGCAGCAGCACCGCCAGGGCCAGCAGCGCCGACGCCGACGCCACGCCGAGCGTGGCCTTCAGCGCCCGCCGCCGCTCGTCGATCAGCATCAACAGCGCGCCGACGAGCAGCGGGATGATGATCGGCGCGATCACCAGATGATCCATCCACCCGTTCACCGGGACTTCTCCTTACCGTCCACATGGTCGGTTCCCGTCAGGCCCCGCGCGGCGAGGAGCAGGACGAGGAACAGCGCCGTCGTCGCGAAGCTGATGACGATGGCCGTGAGGACCAGGGCCTGCGGTACCGGGTCGGCGTGGGTGGCGAGGCTGCCGGCCATGCCGCGCTCCAGCACCGGGGCCGCCCCCGTGCGCAGGCCGCCGGTCGAGAAAATGAAGAGGTTGACGGCGTAGGAGAGCAGCGACAGGCCGATGATGACCTGGAAGGTGCGGGGACGCAGCAGCAGCCAGACGCCGGAGCCCGTCAGCACCCCGATCCCGAGGGCGAGGATAAGTTCCATCAGTCGTCTCCGGTTGCGGCGGTCGGGGCGGTGGTCGGGACCGGAGCGGACGCGGGCGGCGCGCTCACTGCCGCGGCGCGCGGCGCGGCGGCGCGATGGCCGCGGACCGACTGGCGGGCCAGCGCGATCAGCGTCAGCATGGTGGCGCCGATGACCAGCGCGAACACGCCGATGTCGAACAGCAGCGCGCTGGCCGTCGGAATCTCCCCGATGAGCGGCAGGTCCGCGTAGGCGAAATAGGTGGTCAGGAAGGGCCGGCCGAACAGCAGGGCGCCCAGGCCCGTGCCGGCGGCCAGCAGGAGCCCGAGGCCCATCCAGCGCAGCGGCAGCACGCGCAGCCGCGCCTCCACCCACTGCGTGCCGCCCAGCATGTATTGCAGGATCATCGCGATTGAGCCCATCAGCCCCGCGGCGAAGCCGCCGCCGGGCAGGTCGTGGCCGCGCAGCAGCAGGAACAGCGCGACCATGCCCACCACCGGGAACAGCAGGCGCGCGATCACCGACGGGATCAGCAGCCAGTCGGCCACCGTGTCGCCTTCCCGCCGCTCCGGCCGGGCGATGTCGTAGGCGCTCTGGTCGCGCTGCTGCTCCGGCACGTCCACGCTGTCGGGGGCCGGGCGGAAGCGGCGCAGCAGCGCGTAGGCGGTCAGCGCCACCACGCCCAGCACAGCGATCTCGCCCAGCGTGTCGAAGCCGCGGAAGTCGACCAGGATCACGTTGACGACGTTGGTGCCGCCGCCCTCGGTGTAGGCGCGCTCCAGGAAATGCTGCGCCAGGATTTCCGGCGGGAAGCGGGTCATCACGCCGAAGGCCAGCCCGGCCATGCCGAGCCCGGCGGTGATGGCGATGGCGAGGTCGCGCAGGCGGCGGCCCGTCCGCATCACTTCCGACGTGCCGGTGCCGGGAAGCCGCTTGGGCAGCCAGCGCAGGCCGAGCAGCAGCAGGATCGTGGTGACGATCTCGACCAGCAGCTGGGTCAGAGCGAGGTCGGGGGCGGAGAACCAGACGAAGGTGACGCAGGTGACCAGACCGGTGCCGCCGAGCAGGATCAGCGCGGCGAGGCGGTGGAACTTGGCCTGCCACGCCGCTCCCAGCGCGCAGGCCGCACCGATCGCCCAGATCAGGGCGAGCACGGGGTCGATGCCCTGCGGCACCAGATTGCCGGGGCCGAGCCCGCGCCGGTAGACCGCCCAGCCCGCGGCCAGGATGGCGACGCAGACGACCAGACGCAGCTGGGGCTGCAGGCGCCGGGTGCCCAGCAGGCCTTCCAGCGTCCGGGCGAGGCGCCAGGACAGGAAGACCATGCTCCGCTCGAACATGCGGCGGCCTTCCAGGCGGCTGATGAAGGGCGGACCCTCGATGTTGTTCCGGAACAGCGGCTGCAGCAGGAAGTAGAGCGTCACGCCGGCCGCCAGGGCGAGCAGGCTCATCACCAGCGGCGTGTTGAAGCCGTGCCAGACCGCCAGACTGTATTCCGGGGTCGCGGCGCCGAGCGCGGCGTGGGCCGCCATGTTCAGGTACGGCCCCACGGTGGCCGCGGGCAGCAGCCCGATGATGATGCAGGCCAGCGCCAGGATCTCGACGGGCAGCCGCATCCAGGCCGGCGGCTCGTGCGGCAGGTGCGGCAGGTCCACCGGGTCGGGGCCGAAGAAGGCGCCGTGGATGAAGCGCAGCGAGTAGGCCACGGCGAAGGCGCTCGCCACCATCGCGGCGAAGGGCAGGATGTCGAGGAGGAAGGTCACGGACCCCTGGGCCGTCAGCGTCTCGGCGAAGAACATCTCCTTCGAGATGAAGCCGTTCATCAGCGGCACGCCCGCCATGGCCGCCGCCGCCACCATCGCCAGCCGCGTCGTGAAGGGCATGAAGCGGTTCAGGCCGGACAGGCGCCGGAGATCGCGGGTTCCCGTCTCATGGTCGATGATGCCGGCGGCCATGAACAGCGACGCCTTGAAGGCGGCGTGGTTGAGGATGTGGAAGATCGCCGCGACCATGGCGAGTTCGCTGTTGAGCCCGAGCAGCAGCGTGATCAGCCCGAGATGGCTGATGGTCGAATAGGCCAGAAGTCCTTTCAGGTCGTTCTGGAAGATCGCCACATAGGCCCCGATCAGCAGGGTGGCCAGACCGGCGCTGCCGACGATCCAGAACCACGCCTCCGTTCCCGCCAGCACCGGCCACAGCCGGGCCATCAGGAAGACGCCGGCCTTCACCAGGGTCGCCGAATGCAGATAGGCCGAGACGGGGGTGGGCGCCGCCATGGCGTGCGGCAGCCAGAAATGGAACGGGAACTGCGCGCTCTTGGTCAGGGCGCCCATCAGGATGAGGACGAGCGCCGGCAGGTAGAGCGCGTGCCCGCGGATCTTGTCGCCCGAGGCCAGAACGACGTCGAGGTTGTAGCTGCCGACGATGTGGCCGAGCAACAGCACCCCCGCGAACAGGCACAGCCCGCCCGTCGCCGTGATGGTCAGCGCCATGCGCGCGCCGTCGCGCGCCGCCGCCGTGTGGTGCCAATAGCCGATCAGCAGGAAGGAGAAGAGGCTGGTCAGCTCCCAGAAGAAGGCGAGCTGGATCAGGTTGCCGGAGAGCACCACCCCCGTCATCGACCCCATGAAGGCCAGCAGGAACGCGAAGAAGCGCGGGACCGGGTCGTCGGCCGACATGTAATAGCGCGCGTAGAGCACGACGAGCGCGCCGACCCCGAACACCAGCCCGGCGAACAGCCAAGCGAAGCCGTCCATCCGCAATGTGAGGTCGAGGCCGAGCGACGGCATCCAGGCCATCGAATGGCGGATCACCCCGCCCGCCGCCACCGTCGGGTAGGCTGCCCACACCAGACCCAGCCCGATGATCGCGATCGCACCGGCCAGCCACGCCGCGGTGTTGCGCGCGTGCGTCGGCAGCATCCCGGCGACGATCGCGCCAACAAACGGAAGGCCGGTGGCGGCCAGGAGCAACAGGGCGTCGGACATGGTCTGTGACAAAGGGGGTCTCGGGCAATCGGAGGGGCCAAAATGCTGAGAACTGGCGGCTTTACGAATATAGGAAGGATGGAGGTCCCTCGCCGCGCCGGCCGGACGTCGTCAGGTCAGAAATCGTCGTCGTCAAGCTCCCGTTCGGCGTTGGGGGGAAGCGCCTGACGGACGAGCTGCACCACCGCGTCGGGCGTCTCCGCCTGACGCAGCTTGCGCAGGGATTGCGGATCGCGCAGGGCCTGGCAGATCTCGCCCATGACGGGGAGCAGGCCCTTGCGGGTCGCGGTCGGCCAGAGGACGAGGAAGAACAGGTCCACCGGCTCGTCGTCGCGGGCCTCGAAATCGATGGGTTTGCGGAGCCGCGCGAACAGCACCAGCGGGCTCTCGGTCCCACGCAGCTCCGTATGGGGAAGCGCCACACCCTTGCCCAGCGCCGTGGAGCCGATGTGCTCCCGCGCCTGCAGGGCCTTGAGAATCTCCTCCTTGGGGGCCGCGATGCGGCTGGACGCCTCGGTGGCGAGAAGGTCGAGCAGGGTTTCCTTGTTGGCCGGCCCTGCATCGAGAATGACGTTGTGTGCGGACAAGAGGTCCGAGATGTTCATTCCTGTCTCCATGGGTGGCAAACCTTCCGTCTCCTGTCCCGACCGTCCGCGGTCCGTGCCGGGATGGCCGTGAACCAACAGACTTCCAATCAAATTCAGCACGCCTTGTCCACGACGCCAATCGCCGCCGGGACCGGTGGCCGCCCCACTCCACGGACACGCAGCGCCGGCAGGGCCCGCGCTTCGCAACACACCTCGTTCCTTTCCCACCCTTGCCGCAGGCTCCACACCCATTTTGGGAATGGAATCGCGCCCCGCAAGTGGCGGGGGTGCCATCCATCTACGTCTTGGCCGCGGCTGTAATCCCACAATCCGTGCTGCGGGGGCGAAAAAGCGGATGGGCGGGCCAAGACGATGCCGCCTGGAGGGCCGATCCGGGAAAGACACGGAAGCCTGAAAATTATCAAGGGCTTGCGCCCATGGGGGACGCCCCGCCCTCCCCCGCGCCATGGGGAAAGGGCGGGGCGGTGCCGTCCCGTCCTTACGCGAGCATCCGCACCGGCTCGCCGGCGTGCCACGCGAGGATGTCGTCCAGCGCGTCGCGGTAGAAGACGTCGTAGTTCTCGCGTGTGACATAGCCCAGATGCGGCGTCAGCACCGTGTTCGGTGCCTCCAGCCAGGGGCTGTCCACCGGCAGCGGCTCCACCGGGAAGACGTCCAGACCGGCGCCCGCGATGCGGTGTTCGTGCAGGGCTGCCAGCAGGGCGTCCCCATCCACCAGACCGGCGCGCGAGGTGTTCACGAAGAAGGCCGAGGGCTTCATCGCGTCGATGTCGTCCGCCCCGACCACGCCCCGCGTCCGCTCGCCCAGAACCAGATGGACACTGACGATGTCGGAGGTGGCGAACAGGTCGCGCTTGTCCAGCCGGGCGACACCCGCGGCGGCGGCCCGCTCGTCGGTCAGGTTGGGGCTCCAGGCCGCGACCTCCATCCCGAAGGCTTGGCCGACCCGCGCCACCTGGGTGCCCAGCTTGCCCAGCCCGACGAGGCCGAGGCGCCTGCCGGCCAGCCCCTGCGTCAGGCCGGCCTGCCAGCGCCCGGCGCGCAGGCCGCGCTCCTCCTGCGGGATGCGCTTGACCAGCGCCAGGATCAGGCCCCAGGTCAGTTCCGCCGTCGGGGTGCCGACCATGCCGGTCCCGCAGACGGTGATGCCGCGGGCCTTGCAGGCCTCCAGATCGATGGCGTTGTTGCGGCCTCCCGTGGTGACGAGAAGCCGCAGGTTCGGCAGCGCATCGATCAGCGACGCGGGGAACGGCGTGCGTTCCCGCATGATCACCAGAACGCTGTAGGGGGCGAGCGTGCCCGCCACCTCCTCCGCCGGGATCGGCCGTTCGAAGACCGTCAGCGCGCTGCCGTTGGGCAGGCGATGCCATTCCGCCAGATCGCGCGCGACGTTCTGGTAATCGTCGAGGATGGCGATCTTCATCACGGCTTCGCGAAATAGGGCGCCAGATTGGCCCGGATGCGCTCCACCGCCGGCGTGACTTCCGTGGGAACCTGGAAGGTCTGACCGGTGATGGTCTCGAACGCCTCGATGTAGATGCGGGCGGCCTCAAGCACGACCTCCGCCGGGATTTCCGGGATGGCGTCCTTGTAGGGGTCGCAGCGCTGGGTCACCCAGCTCCGCACGAAGTCCTTGTCGAAGCTCTCCGGGCGCTGCCCGGCCTCGTACCGCTCCGGATAGCTGGCGGCGAACCAGTAGCGGCTGCTGTCCGGCGTGTGGATCTCGTCGGCCAGGATGATGTTGCCGGCCTCGTCGAAGCCGAACTCGTACTTGGTGTCCACCAGGATCAGGCCACGCGCCGCCGCGATCTCGCGCCCGCGGGCGAACAGGGCCAGCGCCTTTTCCGTCACCTCGTCCCACTGCGCCTGGGTCAGCAGCCCGCGCTCCACGATCTGGGCGGCGGTCAGCTCCTCGTCATGGCCGGCGTCGAACGCCTTGGTGGTCGGGGTGATGATCGTTTCCGGCAGCTTCTGATTCTCGCGCAGCCCGTCGGGGAAGACGTGGCCGTACATCTCCCGCCGGCCCTTCTTGTACATCGTCCACAACGAGGTGCCGGTGGTGCCGGCCAGATAGTCGCGGACCACGATCTCCACCGGCATGATGGTCAGCCGCTTGGCGACCACGACGTTGGGGTCCGGGTATTCCAGGACGTGGTTCGGGCAGAGGTCCTTGGTAGCCTCGAACCAGTAGCGGGCGATCTGGGTCAGCACCTGCCCCTTGAAGGGGATGGCGGTCAGGATGATGTCGAAGGCCGACAGCCGGTCGGTGGCGATGATGACGCGCCGCCCGTCGGGAAGGTCGTAATTCTCGCGCACCTTGCCCCGGTAGTGGTTGGGCAGCTCGGGAATGGCGGCGTCCTTGACGACGTTGGACAGATGCGGAGCAAGCTGAGCGGTATCGACCATGGTTCCAGATCCGGCAAAAGGGAGGCGCATGATAGCGCAATCGCCGCGCGGGGCCAGCGCGGTTATAGTCCCGAATCCGGGGAATGGGGACATCCGATGCGGGAAACGGAAGAAATTCAACTCTGTTATGCCGACCTGCGCGGGCTGGCGCACCGGCTGGAGGTGTTCCGCGCCCTGCTCTCCCCCGACGAGGCGGCGCGGGCCGCCCGTTTCGCGACGGAGGAGCTGCGCACCCGCTGCGCGCTGCGGCGCGGGCTGCTGCGCCATCTGCTCGGGCGGGCGACGGGCCGCGACCCGGCGAGTCTGGTCTTCGCCTACGGGCCGATGGGCAAGCCCGCCCTCCCCGGCGGCCCGGCCTTCAACCTCGCCGACTGCAAGGATCACGTGCTGATCGCCATCGCCCCCGTCGAGAGGGTGGAACTGGGGGTGGACGTCGAGCGGCTGCGGTCCGTGGCGGACGCCGCCGGAATCGCCGAGCGCTTCTTCGCGCCGGAGGAGCGCGCCGCCTTCGCCGCCCTGCCCGAGGCGCTGCGGGACGAGGCGTTCCTGAACGGCTGGACCCGCAAGGAGGCCTTCATCAAGGCGACCGGCCAGGGGCTGTCCACGCCGCTCGACCGCTTCGCGGTGGAGCTGACGCCGGGCCGCCCCGCCCGCCTGCTCAGCCTGGACGGCGCGCTGGAGGCCGGACGTGCCACGGACTGGTCGCTGTTCGACCTGCGCCCGGCGCCGGGGCTGGTCGGCGCGCTGGCGGTGCGCGGCGACGGCTGGCGCCCCGTGTTCCGCCCGCTGGACGAGGCGTTCAGCGCTTGACGATTTCCCAGGCGATGCGCGCCGGCTCCTCGCCCAGCTCCGCGGAGCCGATGACGATTTCGCCGCGCGGCGGCAGCGGCAACGGTTCGCCGGCCTTCAGCCGCCGCGGCTCCGCCACCCCCGGCACGGCGATCTGGGTGCCGTTGCGGCTGAGATCCTCCACCACGAAGACCCCGTCCTGGCGCGACACCGCCGCGTGCCGCCGCGAGGCCGAGGCGATGTCCAGGACGAACTGGCATTGCGACGAGCGCCCGATGACGAGCTGGGTCCCGTCCTCCGGAATCGCCCGCGTCTGGCCGCGCCAGAACAACACCAGCCGCTCCGCCGCCACCTTCGGGACGTCGATCAGAATCGTCTCCTGGGTCGCCCGCGTCACGGCGGCAACCGCCGGAGCGGCCAGCAGGGGGATGCCGAGCGACCGTTCGGCGTCCGGAATCGCGGCGATCTTGGCGATCAGCCCCTCGGCCAGCGCGCGGGGGATACCGGCGGCGCGCAGGCGGCGGCCCAGACCGCTGCGCACGTCGTCCGTGCTGACGCCGGGGGCGACCAGCTCGCGGGCCGAGGTGATGCTCTCGAACTCGGTGGCGACCTGCCGGATCAGGACGCTGAGCTTGGTGCGCCCGAAGGGGCTGGTGGCAAGGTCCAACAGATAGCCGATGCGCTGGGCCGGCGCCGGCAGGCGGGTGGCCAGACGCTGCACCGCCATGTCGAAGGACGCGTCCTGCCCACCGGAACTCCACACCGTCTTGGCCCGCCGGGTCAGCGCCTCCGCCATGCCGGCGCCGCCCAGGAAGCCGTCGAAGTTGGTCAGCCGGTCGACGACGACGCCGAAGGCCTTGCCCTCCGCGGCGGTGCCGGTGCGGGTCAGCGGGGTCAGGCCGGCCAGACCGCCCTGGATGCGGCGCAGCAGCGCTTTGCGCGTCTCGTCGAAGCCGCCACCGCCCAGCGCGTTGGACAGGGCCAGCAGTTCGTCGGTGTGGGGCAACCGGTCGTCGAGGTCGCCGTGCACCGCCGCGATCAGGCTATGCAGCGCCGCCCCCAGGTCGGGCGCGTAGCCGATCAGCGCGCGCACCGGCTCCCGCCCGTCCACCGTCTCCGCCAGCATCTGGTCGAGCAGGCGGCGGTTCGCCTCCTCCTCCCCGTCCTCGCGGTGGAAGCGCAGCAGCGCCTTGACCTTGCCGGGCCAGTCGCGGCAGGGCTCCAGCACCGCGGCGAAGGCGTGGGTGACCAGCCGGTCGCGCTCCTCCGGCGGGCGCTCCGCCGCCGCTGCCAGCAGGCCGCCCACCCCGCCGCGGGCCAGCGCCGCGTCGAAGGGCGCCAGCGTGTCCGACGCCTGCGCCATCTCCTTCAGCCGGGTGAACATCCGCATGAGCTGGTCGTGGCGGTCGAACGGCTTCACCCCCAGCAACGGCGCCTGGAGGGTGGCGAGCCGGCTGACCGCCGGGTTGAACAGCAGAGCCTCCCGCTCGAAATAGCGCAGCGGGTAGTAGCGGTGGAGCTGCTCGGCCGGGATCACCGCCTGATCGTCCCAATAGCCGCGCAGCAGGCGCAGCAGCAGCATCCGGCTCTCGTAGGAAAAGAGCTGAAGCGCGTCGGTGCAGAGATTGGCGGGGCCGACGTCGGCCTCGTCGATGGGGGAGATGGTGGTCGGCTTCCCGCCACCGGAGGTGGACTTCTGGAAGATGACCTCTTCCTTGCCCGCCTGATTTACCTTCAAAATCCGGACAACCGGAAATTTCGCAAGACGAAGCAAATACGCCGCGCGTTCCCGGGCCGCGGCCTCGTCGGGAAAGACCCCGTCGATGTTGGGTTTTCCGCCTTGGTCGACGACCACTTCGAACGTGAGGCTGCGGCGCCGTGACATCATGGGCTTTTCAGCTCTTTCCCCAGAGGCGTGGCGTCTTTTGAGGACTTCATCGTACGGTAAGCGGATTTTCCGCGCAGCAAGATTCCTGGGCCGCCCCCGGCCCGACCAACGATTGGCGCGGATGCGGGGCGGCGCGTTGCGCTAGACTGCCCGCCATGCGGATTCCGACCTTCTCCATCCTGCTCCTGCTGGCCTGCGTCACCGCGGTGTCGGCCTGCGCGTCCCCCTATGGCGCCACCGGTCCGGACGACCGGGCGGCGATCGCCCGCAACGGCTTTTCCACCGATGACGTCGGCTACGTGCTGTTCGATCCGGAAGGCGGCGCGGTCCTGGCGGAGCGGCAGCCGGCCAAGCCCTTCGCCCCGGCCTCGGTCGCCAAGCTGCCGGCGATGGCCGCCGCCCTGGCGGTGCTGGGGCCGGAGCACCGGTTCGAGACCACGCTGCACGTCACGGGGCGGCTGGGAGACGGCGTGCTCGACGGCGACCTGATCCTGAAGGGCGGCGGCGACCCGTCGCTGTCCAGCGAAGGGCTGACGGAGCTGCTGCGCGACCTCGGCGCGCTGGGCGTTACGCGGGTGACCGGGCGCTTCCTCTACGACACCTCCGCCCTGCCCGAGATGCCGGAGATCGACGCCGGCCAGCCCTGGACCGCCGGCTACAACACCGGGGTCGGGGCGCTGTCGCTCAACTTCAACCGCTTCCGCTTCGACTGGGCGCGCCCCGCCGCCGCCGGGCAGCCGGTGCGGGTCAGCGCGTGGTCGGTGTCCGACGCCGGGCGCGTGCCGCTGGACAGCGTGACGGTGCAGTTGGGTACAGGGGCCGGGGCCGCCTTCACCCCGCTCGCCGCCGCGGACAGGCAGCCGGCCAATGGCGAACCGGAGGGCGAGCGCTGGCGCTTCGCCCCGCAGCCGGGCATGGCGGCCAGCCCTGTCTCTTATACACATCTGACGCTGCCGACGATTATACGC
>NZ_JAUQTX010000139.1:0-17836 GCF_059803775.1 Azospirillum sp. UFLA03-27
GTTATAGTCTCGTGGGCTCGGAGATGTGTATAAGAGACAGCCATCCACCGCACGCTCGACCGCTTCGTGCTCGCCATCACGATCCCGCTGACGGTCGCCATGCTGGGCTGCGTGGTGTGGCAGGTCGTCGCCCGCTATGCGCTCAACGTCTCGACGTCGGCGACGGACGAGATCGCCCGCTTCGCCTTCATCTGGGTCAGCCTGCTCGGCTCGGCCTATGTGCTGGGCAAGCGCGGGCACATCGCCATCACCGGGCTGGTGGATCTTCTGCCGGCCCGGCCGCGGTGCGGCGTCGAGATCGCCATCGCGGCGCTGGTCGCGCTGTTCACGGTGACGATCCTGTGCGGCGGCGGCTGGCTGCTGGTGGACAAGGCGCGCACGCTCGGCCAGGTCACGCCGGCGCTCCAGCTGCCGATGTGGGTGGTCTACGCCGTGATCCCGCTCTCCGGCGTGCTGACCCTGATCTATATGGTCATCGCCCTGATGGAGAGCCTGCGCGAAGGGCCGGGCGTGACCAGCCACGCCGTCTCGCTCGACTGACGCCCCCCCTTCCGTCGCGGAAACGCAGCCATGGACTTCTCCCCCGCCCTCGTCCTCAGCGCCGCCTTCGTCGCCCTTCTGGCCTTCGGCGTGCCCATCTCTTACGCGACCGGGCTCGCCTCGATCACGGCGCTGCTGACCATCATGCCGCCGCTGCCGGCGATCTCGGTGACGGCGCAGCGCATCGCCACCGGCCTGGACAGCTTCGCGCTGCTGGCGATCCCCTTCTTCTTCATGGCCGGCTCGATCATGAACCGGGGCGGCATCGCCCGCCGCCTGATTGACTGCGCCAAGGTCTTCGTCGGCTGGATGCCCGGACCGCTGGCGCAGATCACCATCCTCGCCAACATGATGTTCGGCTGCGTGTCGGGGTCGGCGGTGGCCGCCGCCTCGGCCATCGGCGGCACCATGCAGCCGTCGATGGACAAGGCCGGCTACGACCGCAGCTACACCGCGGCGGTCAACATCTCCTCCTGCATCACCGGTCTGCTGATCCCGCCGTCGGGCGCCTTCATCGTCTATTCGCTGGTGTCGGGCGGCACCTCCATCGCGGCGCTGTTCGTCGCCGGCTACCTGCCGGGCATCCTGCTCGGCCTGTCCGTGATGATCCCGGCCTGGATCATGGCGAAGAAGCGCGGCTACGCCCGCCTGCCTTCCCCCACCCTGTCCCAGTCCTCGCGCGCGCTGCTGTCCGCCCTGCCCAGCCTGGGGCTGATCATCGTGGTGATCGGCGGCATCGTCGGCGGCGTCTTCACCGCGACGGAGGGATCGGCCATCGCCGTCGTCTACGCGCTCGCCCTGGCGCTCGCCTACCGGGAGCTGTCGATGGACGACATCATGCAGATCCTGGTGGACACCATCGTCGCGACGGCGGTGGTGGCGCTGATGGTTGGCACCTCCATGGCGATGGCCTACGTGATGTCGCTGGCCGAGATCCCGCAGATCATCGGCGACTGGGTGCAGTCGGTGTCCGGCAACTGGATCATCGCGCTGCTGCTGGTCAACATCGTGCTGCTGCTGGTGGGCACCTTCCTGGACATCACGCCGGGCATCCTGATCTTCACGCCGATCTTCCTGCCGGTGCTGGTGGAACTGGGGGTGGACCCGGTGCATTTCGGGGTGATCCTGGTGTTCAACCTGTCGCTCGGCATCGTCTCGCCGCCGACCGGCAGCGCCCTGTTCATCGGCTGCGCCGTGGCGCGCGTGTCGATCGAGCAGGTGATCCGGCCGCTGATCCCCCTCTTCGCCTGGAGCACCGCGGCGCTGCTGGTGGTCACCTACGTTCCCGGCCTGTCGCTCTGGCTGCCCAGCCTGTTCGGCCTCATCAAGTAAGCGGGACGCAAGCCGGGTCCTGCCCCCAGGAACCGGCCCCCGCAAACCTCAGGTCTCATGACTTCAGGAGTTCACGCGCCATGCGCACGCTGACCGGCGCCTCCCTCGCAGCGCCCGCCCCATCCCGCGACGGGACGCAAGCCGGCCCCCAGGGGATCGCCTTCGACCTCGACCGCGGCTATCGCCTGACCCTGTTCCCGCTTGGGCCCGCGCTGGCGCGCGTCCTCATCGAGCGGCCGAACGGGCTGCGCACGCCGCGCACCTGGTCGCTGGCGCCCGAGCTGTCGGGCGAGACCGACCCCGCGCTGGCCGACCCCATCGACGGGCGCGACCGCCGCGACCTGACCGGCTTCCCCGGCACGCCGGCGGCGGTCGAGGAAGGCGCCGACAGCGTCACCGTCACCACCCCCGGCTGGCGCGTCGTGGTCCAGCGCGCGCCCCTGGCGCTGCGCTGGTACGAGCCGGCGGCAGAGGGCGACGGCTGGCGCCTCGTCCTGGCCGACCGGCCGACCCAGCCCTACCTGTTCGACGACCGTTCGCCCCGCTTCGCCCACCATCTGGTCAGCCACGCCGGGGAGCGCTACCACGGCTTCGGCGACAAGAGCGGCGGCACTGACAAGCGCGGACGGCGCCTCGCCATGGGGACGACCGACGCGCTCGGCTACGACGCCGAGACGAGCGACCCGCTCTACAAACACATCCCCTTCTGCCTCAGCGTGCGGCCGGAGCGCGGCGGGGCGGCGGTCGGCGTCTTCTACGACAACCTGTCGCGCGGCCTCTTCGACCTCGGTCAGACCATCGACGCCTACCACGGCGACTTCATCCGGTTCGAGGCGTCGGACGGCGATCTCGACTGCTACGTCCTGTTCGGCCCGAGCGTTCCGCAGGTCGTGGCGAACTTCACCGCCCTGACCGGCCGCACCTCCTTCCGGCCGCGCTGGGCGATCAGCTATTCCGGCTCGACCATGCAGTACACCGACGCGCCGGACGCCGGGGTGCGGCTGCTCGGCTTCCTCGACGCGCTGAAGGAGCACGGCCTGCCCTGCGGCTCGTTCCAGATGTCGTCCGGCTACACGATGATCGGCGACAAGCGCTACGTCTTCCACTGGAACCGCGACAAGTTCCCCGAGCCGGAGGCGGTCACCGCCAAGTTCGCCGAGGCCGGCGTCCATCTCGTCGCCAACATCAAGCCGGCGCTGCTCAACGACCATCCGAAATTCGCCGAGGTCCAGGGCTTCGGCGGCTTCGTGCGCGACAGCGACGCCCCGGACAGCCCGCAGATCACCCAGTTCTGGGGCGGCGACGGCGCCTATCTCGACTTCACCAACCCGGCGACCACCCGCTGGTGGATGGCCAACGTCACGAAGGAGTTGTTGGAGCGCGGCATCGGCTCGACCTGGAACGACAACAACGAGTTCGAGATCTGGGACGACGCGGCGGTCTGCGACGTCAACGGCCATGGCGGCACGATGGCGACGCTGCGCCCGGTGCAGACCCATCTGATGATCCGCGCCTCGCATCTGGCCCAGGTGGCGCACGCGCCGGACAAGCGCCCCTACCTGATCTCGCGCTCCGGCGGGCCGGGCCTCCAGCGCTATGTGCAGACCTGGTCGGGCGACAACCGGACGAGCTGGAAGACGCTGCGCTGGAACCTGCGCATGGGGCACGGCTTCAGCCTGTCGGGCCTGTTCGACTACGGCCACGACGTGGGCGGCTTCGCCGGTCCCCGGCCGGAGCCGGAACTGCTGATGCGCTGGATCGAGCAGGCGGTGTGGTGGCCGCGCTTCACCATCCATTCCTGGAACGACGACGGCAGCGTCACCGAGCCCTGGACCTATCCGGAGCTGATGCCCCAGGTGAAGGCCGCGCTGGATTGGCGGGAGCGGCTGGTGCCGCTGCTCTACACGCTGCTGTGGCGGGCGCACCGCGACCATGCCCCGGTGATGCGGCCGCTGTTCTACGACTTCCCCGACCAGCCCGCCGCCTACGGGGAGGAGGACAGCACCATGGTCGGCGACCGGCTGCTGGTCGCCCCGGTCCTCGACCCCGGCCGGACGGAGCTGGAGGTCTGGCTGCCGGCGGTGCCCGGCGGCTGGTACGACCTGCGCGACGGGCGGCGTTACGACGGTGGCGGGCGCGTCACCGTGGCGGCGCCGCCGGGCGTGGCCCCAGCCTTCGTCCGGGCCGGCACGCTGCTGCCGCTCGGCCCCGCCCCCTCCTGGGCCGAGGGTCCGCTGACCGTGCGCTGCTTCCCCGGACCGGAGGGCTACGCCCCGCTGACCCTGTTCGACGACGACGGGGAGAGCGTGTGCCGCGACGAGACCATCTGCCTGCTGACCATTGCCGGCACCGACGCGGCCGCCCTGTCGGTGAGCCGCAGTGGCGGCCGCGCGCCGCGCTGGACCTCCCTGTCCATCGAGACGGCGGACGGCACGCCGGTCGGCACCCTGCCTCTTTGATAGGGCCGCTTTGAGCGAAACGGCACGCCCACGTCCATGGGCGTGCCGTCCTCACCCCATACACGATCGCATGGCCGCCCCGGCGAAACCGACGTTGTGGTGTCGGGAGTGTTGGTATAAAGACCGGCTTACCAGGCCGGGCCCCTCTGACAGTTCCCTGAACTGTGATGTCGGACTGGAGACATTCAGAGTGGCCCCACCCGCCCGCCCCTGCCGGCAGCGTTTCTGCCCTGTGCCTGGTCCCGCCCGTGGGTGCTGCTCTCTTGCCCTATGTAAGAGGAAGGCACCGCATGACCGATCTGTTCACAGCCGACGCGCTCGCCGCGCTGCTCCAAGTCATCGCCATCGACCTTGTTCTGGCCGGCGACAACGCCATCGTGGTCGGCATGGCCGCCGCGGCGGTGCCGCTGGCCCAGCGCCGCAAGGTCATCTTCTGGGGAATCGCCGCCGCCATGGGGCTGCGCGTGTTCTTCGCCCTCATCACCACGCAGCTCCTCGCCATCATCGGCCTGACCCTGGCGGGCGGCGTCCTGCTGCTGTGGGTGTGCTGGAAGATGTACCGTGAGCTGCGCAGCCACGGCGCGGACGAGATCGCCCCCGACGAGGCGATGGACGCGCCCGACCCCTCCTCGGGCACCATCACCGCCGGTGTGGCGGGCAACGCCGCCGTCGCGGCGGCCGGAGCGACCACCTTCGGCGCGGCGATCTGGCAGATCGTGGTGGCGGACGTGTCGATGTCGCTCGACAACGTGCTGGCGGTGGCCGGCGCCGCCAAGGAACACCCGACCATCCTGGTCATCGGTCTGGTCCTGTCGGTCGTTCTGATGGGCGCCGCCGCCAACATGATCGCGCATGTGCTGCACAAGCACCGCTGGATCGGCTGGGTCGGCCTCGCCATCATCTCCTACGTGGCGCTCGACATGATCTGGCGCGGCAGCAACGAAGTCCTCCGCCACATGGCGTGAGGCTGACCGCCGATCACGGTCGGGGTCGTTGACCGGGGGCGCCCGCCGCACCATGACGGTGCCGGGCGCCCTCATTCGTTTCAGGGGACTGTCTGGGATAGCAAGGTTGTCCGGCTGCATCAGCCGGAGAAGATTGAGGATGCGCTGACGGCCCTGCTCGGCAAGGTCACGTCCCTGAGCGTGGTGTAGGAGCCGGGGCGTCTCATAGGCGGATCTCAAAATTGCCAGGTCGCGGGGACCCAGGCGTACCCACCGTCGGTCTTGAGCATCCGGCCGAGGCCCGGAAACGGAAAATGGAAACCCAGCACGGGAATACGGTCGGCGGCGGCCCGGTCGAAGATGCGACGGCGGGAGGCGAGCGCGGTGTCCTTGTCGCGATCGGGTCCGGGACGCCAGGGGTTGTCGACGTTGACGACCGGGTGGTAGGCGAGGTCGGCGGTGAGCAGCAGCTGGTCGTTTCCGGAGTGGACGAGGAAGGTCGCCATGCCCGGCGTGTGGCCGGAGGCGACGATCGTCGTGAGCCCCGGCACGATCTCGGCACCGGCTTCATAAAGCTCAACATCCTCCCTGACCGGTTCGAGGCTGCTCTTGATCGCGGCGGCGAAGCGCAGGCGGAAATCCTGCGGAACGGGCATGTAGGACAGATCCGGATCGTTGCGGACGAAGAAATCCCAGTCCGCCCTCGGCACGAAGACGGTGGCCCGGGGGAACGCCCGGCCGCCGTTCGCGGTCCTGAGATTGCCGACATGGTCGGGATGGGTGTGCGAGATCACGATGGCGTCAATGTCCGCGGGACCGAGCCCGATCGACGCTAGGTTCTGAAAAATCCGCCCGCCGTTCGGCCCCATCGTCGCGCCCGCGCCGGCCTCGACGAGGATGCGCCGTCCGCCGGTTTCGATCAGAAGGGTGTTCAGATTCAACGTCATGTGGTCCGTCGGCAGGAAGGCGCGCCGCAGCACCTCCTGAAGCTCCGCTTCGGGCGCGTCGCTCGCGTAGACGCGGGGCGGACCGCCGATCACGCCATCGCTCAACACCGTCGCGCTGATGTCGCCGACCCGGAAACGGTAGTGGCCGGCGTTGCTGGTCGCGGGCGCCGGCGTCGGCGTCGGCGTCGGCTGCGCAGACGCGCCACCACCACCGGGAACGAACAGGGTCGAGGCGCCGACGACCGCGGACAGCATGATCCTGCGTCGGTTCAGAGTGAGGGCATTCATCGGTGTTTCCTCCCGAATGGGGCGCCCCGCTTCCAGCCACGGGACCGGGGGGACCGGTGACGGACGGCGATCTGGGCGCGACGATCAACCGCAGATCGACCATGACACGGCAAGATTGCGCTGATAAGCTCGTCAAATGTGATCGGCTTGATTAGGCCTGCTTCGCAATGAGCCCAATTCGCTTGGACAGCTTCGATGTGTTCGCGGCGATCGTGCGCTGTGGCGGCTTCCGCGCGGCGGCGCTCGAACGGGGCGTCTCGTCATCGGCCTTGAGCCAGACGATGAACGCCCTGGAGGAGGCTCTCGGCATCCGGCTGCTCAATCGGACGACGAGGAGCGTATCGCCGACAGAGGCCGGGCAGCGCCTCCTCGATCGCCTGGCCCCGGCGCTGAGCGACATCCAACTTGCGATCGCCGAGGTCGGCGAATTGAGGGACAGCCCATCGGGAACGCTGCGGATCAACGCGCCGGCGCCCGCCGTCGATCATCTCCTCTGTCCGCTGGTCTTCGACTTCATGGACGCCTACCCCGAGGTGAAGATCGAGATCATCAGCGATGCCGCGGTGATCGACATCGTGGAGCAGGGCTTCGATGCCGGCGTCCGTTTCGGCAAGCAGTTGGCGCAAGACATGATCGCGGTCCCGTTCGGGCCATCGCTCCGATACGCGATCGTCGCGTCGCCGGATTACATCGCGCGGCACGGGCTGCCGGTGACGCCGCATGCCCTGGTCTACCACGACTGCATCAGGCGGAGATTCCCCGGCGGGACCCTCGTCACATGGCGCTTCGCCCGTGGCAGCGACGCGCTGGAGGTCACGCCCGCCGGACGCCTGACGGTCAGCACGGTGCACAACGAGCTTCAGGCCGCCCTGGCCGGCCGGGGCATCGCCCACGTTTTGGACGACTATGCGAAACCCCATGTCCGGGACGGTCGGCTGGTGGAGCTTTTCCCGGAGTGGAGCCCCACCTTGCCGCACTGGTTTCTGTATTACCCGAACCGCCGCCTTCCGAGCGCGGCCATGCGGGCCTTCCTCAATCACATGAAGGGCTACGACTGGCGGTCCGGGGATCAGGCCAGCTTCTGAACGACGGTCGCGATGCTGGAGCCCAAATCACCCAGCGTCTTGACCGTCGCGCCGTACTCGTCCGCGTATTTCTTGAGGATCGTCTTCCAGTCGGCGTTTGGAATCGCGTCGTAGGTGGACGGGTCGAACGCCCGCCGCGCTCCGTCGATCAGCGCGTCCAGGCGCTTCAGGTCGGCGCGGGCCGCGTTCAGCAGCGGGGTGAGGCGGTCGATCAGATCCTTGTACCGCTTCACCTTGTTGACCAGACCCAGGAGAGTGGAATCCGCGGTGATGGTGATCCCGTCGATCTTCTTCTGGTTGAGGATCCGCTCCACGTCCGCGTATTTGGCCTCCGCCGCGCTAAGCTGCCGCTCCAGCTTGTTCACCGACTCCGCCATGAGGTAGCGTCGGCTTTCGGCCCGCTCGACCGCCTTCATCGCCTCCTGCGCGCTGGCCCTGTGTTTCTTCACGGCGCTTTGCAGAGCGACCACCTCGTCCGCGCCGTCGTTGAAACTGTCGTAGGCCGCCTTCCCTTCCTTGACCACGTCGAGCGTGATCTTGGCGCCCGCCACGACCAGCGGCAGCGCAGCACCCCCGGTCAGCACCGTGGCCGTGATGGCGAGGGCGGTCGCCGTCAGGGCGAGAACGATCTTTCCCACCGTCTTGGCGTAGACCTTCCACTTCATGTCTTCGAGCATCTTGCGCACGGCCGCGTCGAGGCCGGCGAAGGCCTTCTTCACGATCAGCTTCATGACCGTCGCGATGCCGCCGACGATTCCCCCGAAGCGGTCGGCGGCCCGCTGCTCCATGGTGTCGTTGACCGTGTTCAAAAACAAAAACAGGTTGCGGCCGTCGATCTCGTGCTTTTCGATCTTTTGATCCCACGCCTGGATCTGCTTCTTTATTTCGGCTACCGTCTTCTCTTCGGTCTTCATCAACCCCTGAATGGCCTCGCGCACATTCTTGTTGAAAAGATCGACCACCTTCTTCGGCATCGGCTTTCCCGACGGATCGGTTTTCGGGGAGTCCCAGGAGAACTCGACATCCACCTTGTTGTTGTTTCCGGAAAATTCGAAATATTTGTATTTCCCGTACTCGTAGGAGAATTTTATCGACTGGTCCGCCATGCTGTCCATCCTTCCACTGCAAAATGCTGCAAGGCGTCGTCCAGCCGGGAAGACAGCCGCGACAACAGGGTGATGTCCCGATGAAAACGGCGGAAGAAGAATTGCCTCCAGTTGGGATCAAACACGTCCGCGACCCCAGCAATTTTGCACGGGATGATATCTCAGGGCATGGTTGATCCGATGGCCGGCGGTCCACTCCATTGGGTGGACCGCGCGGCCGTGACAAACGGCGCCGTGCCGTCATCACGGCCGCCGGCCACGGACCGGAGCGGACGCCAACCCAGATAATTCACCAGAGCTGAATTTGAAGTGGCGGGTGCGAGGTTAAGCCGCTGAGTTCGTGTATGATTTTGGTGCTGAAGCAGTCTCACCACGGATCAACGGAGTTCACGCCCGCGATAGCCGAAAGCACCTGGGCTCTGCCCGTCTTGTCACCGGTTGTCGGCAAGCTGGTTATCGCTGCGTTCGATGGCGGCCATCTCACCTCAAATGTCGGCGTCATGTTCCTGGCCACGATCAATCGGCGGATCGACCTCAGCGAGCGCCTGACGCGCTGGTTTCGTTGAGTCGACGGGTTTCCGGTGTCGGCGTAGCGGGGATCGCATGGTATCGTCATGGACAACCTTACTCGCGCTCCCTGCCACGATGAACCTGACGGTGCCTGATAGCGCCCGTCAGTTCAGCGGAGGGCGGCGATCACCGCCGCCAACGCCGTCGACGAGGCCGGATTCTGGCCGGTCAGCAGATCGCCGTCTCCGTCTTGCTTGGCTTGGGGGAGGGAGTCAGATGTTCTGGCCGCCGGAAACCTCGATGCGCTGGGCGGTAACCCAGCGGTTGTCGGGACCGAGCAGGCTCGCCACCGCCGGGCCGATGTCGTCGGGCACCCCGACGCGGCCCAGCGCGGTCATCGTCGCGAAAGCCTCGTTGTAGGCTGGGGTGTCGCGCACCGCCCCGCCGAGGAAGTCGGTCTCGATGGCTCCGGGTGCCACCGTGTTGGCGGTGATGCCGCGGGCGCCGAGTTCCTTGGCCAGATAGAGCGTCAGGATCTCGACGGCGCCCTTGGCCGCCGAATAGGCCGAGAAGCCGGGATAGGACACTCTAGTCAGGCCGGAGGAGAAATTCACGATTCGGCCGCCATCGGCCAGCAGTGGCAGCAGGGCCTGGGTCAGGAAGAAGACGCCCTTCACATGGACGTTGAAGAGCATGTCGAACTGCGCCTCGCTGGTCTCGGCGAAGGCGGCCATCTCGCCGTGGCCAGCGTTGTTGACCAGATGGTCGAAGCGGTCGCGACCCCAGCCTTCCAGGGTGGAACGGACGCGCCCGGCAAAGTTGAGGAAGTCGGAGGTGTCGGCGGTGTCGAGCTGCAACGCCGCCGCCCGCCGCCCGAGCGCCCGGATTTCCGCCAGGACGGCGTCGGCCTCGGCGGCCTTGCTGCGGTAGGTGAGGATCACATCGCCGCCGCGCCGGGCAATGCTGAGGGCGGTGTTACGGCCGAGGCCGCGGCTGCCGCCGGTCACGATCGAGATGGTGGACATTGCACGTCTCCCGTTGCTGAATGTGTGTGAGTGCGTAGGGGCAGCGCCGCTGCTGAACCGTCTCCGCCTCGGTGCAGACGGATCAGCGCCCAACCGCAGGCACTCTCGAGGAAGAAGGTCGCTGTGGCGCCGAGCAGGGCCACCGCGCTGTTGAGCAGCGCCATCCTGCGGAGCTGCAGCCGGACCCGCCGGCCGGCGAGCACGACCGCCGCCTCGGGGTCGGCATGTTGCAAAGCGATGCGGTCGCCTCCGGCGGCGACCAAAGCACGGAAGTTGCGCCATTGGGCGATCGCCAGATTGTAGCGGGTGGTGGCTCCGTTTGCAGGATGGCGCAGGCGTTGGTCAGGATCGCCGGGCCGGCGACGAACGACAGCGAGGCGAAAGGATCGTCGAACATCGTTGAGTTCCGGGGGCGAACATCGGTTGCGCGGACGTCATTTGCGGACGATGGACACGGAATGCCACCGGCTGGAGTCGGACCATTGCCTGCCCGTCATGCCCGGGCGGCAGTGATTGCGTCTCTGCACCTCGTTGATATCCGGCCGCTTGCCTCCTGGGAACGACTTCGTTTATGTATCGTCCATACCTTTCAGGCATGGACCTGGCGGGATGGCACTGGCAGGCGTCGCACAGGATGGAACTCCGTCACCTCCGCTACTTCGTCGCCGTGGCCGAGGAGGGGAGCCTCACGGTCGCCGCCGAACGGCGTCTGCACACGGCGCAACCGTCGCTGAGCCGCCAGCTGCGCGACCTGGAGCAGGAGGTCGGCGCCCAGCTCCTGGTGCGAAGCTCCCGCGGCGTCGAGCTGACACCGGCCGGACGTGTCTTCCTGGATCATGCGCGGCTGACCTTGCAGGCGGCGGCCGATGCGGTCGCCGCGGCGCGGCGGGTCGTCCGGCCTCCCAAGCCCAGCTTTGCGGTGGGCTTCCTGACCGGCCAGGAAGTCGAATGGCTGTCGCACGTCACCAACGTGCTCCGCGGTCAGCTGAAGGACATCGACTTCCGGGTCTCCAGCGACTTCTCGCCCGACATCGGCGAGGCCATCCAGCGGGGCGAGATCGATCTCGGCTTCTGCCGGCTCGAACCGCAGCCGGACGTATCCTACAAGGTCATCGCGCATGAGCCGATCCTAGTCATCCTGCCGCGGGACCATCCCCTGGCCGCCTGCTCCGCCATCGACGTGCGCAACATCGATCCGGACTCCTTCATCGGCTACACCAACACACCACATGTGCTGCGCGGTATCGTGGACCGCTATCTGCGGGAGCGTGGCGTAGTCATGTCGCCGGTCCACGCGCTGGACGGCATCGCCACCGGGATCTCGCTAGTGGCGTCCACCGGTGGGGTCACGCTGCTGCCGGCCTATGTGGACCCCTTGCTGCCGCGTTCGCTGGTCAGCCGGCCGCTCACCGGAAACGCGCCTGTGATCGAGATCGCCGCCGGCTATCGAGCGGACAATCCCTCACCCATCCTGCAGGTCTTCCTGAAGAACATCGACCAACTCATCGCGTCGAGAGCGAAACTTGCCGATCGCTTAGCCCCCGAAACGTTTCAGGCGTGAACGTGACCATGCGGGTGGTGGGTGCGAGGTTAAGTAGCTGACTTTGTGTATGATTCTGGCGCTGGAGCAGTCTCACCACGGATCAACGGAGTTCACGCCCGCCATGGCCGAGAGTACCGAGGTTCTGCCCGGCTTGTCACCGGTTGCCGGCGAACCGGTTCACGCCGCCTTCGATGGCGGCCGTCTCACCTCCGACGTCGGCGTCCTGCTGCTGGCCGAGATCGATCGGCGGCTTGGCGTCTGCGAGCGTCTGGCGCGCTGCATCGAGGACCCGCGCGCTCCCGAGCGCGTCCAGCACACGCTGGCGGAGATGATCCGCTTCCGCGCCCTGCTGATCGCCGCCGGCTACCCGGATGCCAACGACTGCGACGCCCTGCGCAGCGACCCCGCTTTCAAGATGGCGGTCGGCCGACTTCCCGAGAGCGGAGGCGACCTTTGCTCGCAGCCGACCCTGGAGAACCTGCCCAGCCCGGTGGCGCTCAAGCGCATGATGGCGGCCATGGTGGACCTGTTCTGCGACAGCTTCGCCACGGTGCCGCGGCGCATCGTGCTGGACATCGACGACACCGAGGACCGCGTCCACGGCGCTTAGCAGTTGTCCCTCTTCCACGCCTATTACGACGGGCGCTGCTTCCTGCCGATGCACATCTACGAGGCGACGACGGGCAAGCCGGTCGCGGTCATCCTGCGCCCCGGCAAGACGCCGGACGGCACCGAGGTGGCGCTGGTGCTGCGCCACGTCGTGCGCGCCATCCGCGCCCGCTGGCCGCGCGTCGATATCCTGGTGCGCGGCGACAGCCATTACGGCCGCCACGAGGCCATGAGCTGGTGCGAACGCAACCGCGTCGGCTACGTCTTCGGCCTGGGTGGCAACACCGTCCTGCTTGGGCGTGTCACTGATTTGGCCGAAGACGCTGCGATGGGCCGGCTTGCCGGGGAGGCGAACAAGGTTCGCCGTTTCGGCGAGTTCCGCTACGCGGCCCGCACCTGGAAGGTCGAGCGGCGGGTCATCGCCCGGATCGAGGCGTCGGCCCAGGGCACCGACACGCGCTTTATCGTCACCAACCTGACCGGCACGCCCAAGGCGCTGTACGAGACAATCTACTGCGCCCGTGGCGCAGATGGAGAACCTCATCAAGGCCCACAAGCTGCACCTCGCTTCTGATCGGACCTCCTGCAGCAAGGCGACGGCGAACCAGTTCCGGTTGCTCATCCACACCGCCGCCTGCTGGCTGCTGCACACCTTGCGCAGCTTGGCGCTGAAGGCGTCGTTCCCCAGTTCGACACGCTGCGCCTCGGCCTCATCAAGGTGGCGGCACGGGTCACCGCGATGGTGACGCGCATCAAGGTGTCTCTGCCGAGCAGCTTCTCCTACCAGGAGAGCCTGACGGGGCTGGCCGCCCGTACCGTCAAGCTGCCGCCGTGAATGCCGGGGCGACGTGCCCCCGAACGAACCTGACCCCGCAACCCTCCAGCCCCGTCATCCCGCGCCCTTGGCGCCACCCATCGACACGCCTTCGGGCTGACGTTCCAAAACACTGATGAATGATCCGGGCTAGAGCAGGTCCTCGATCCGGATCGGCAGATGCCGGATTCGCCTCCCGGTCGCGTTGTGGACGGCGTTGACGATGGCGGCCGCCGCGCCGACCATGGCCACTTCGCCGAGCCCTTTGACGCCCGACAGGTTGAGCCGGCTGTCCGGCTCGTCGATGAAGTCGACGTCGATGGCGCCGATGTCGGCGTTGACCGGCACGACATAGTCGGCAAGGTCGTTGTTGAGAACGCCGCCGAACCGGGGATCGCATTCGGCGGCCTCGCGCAGGGCGGCGCCGATGCCCCAGACCACGCCGCCCCGGACCTGGCTTTCCGCGGTGCGGCGGTTCATCACCCGTCCGCAATCGGCGACGCTGACGACCCGCCGGACCCGCACGCGTCCCGTCGACGGCTCGACATGGACTTCGGCGAAATGCGCGATCCAGCTGAAGGCCAGGAAGTCGGGGTATTCGGGGCCGGTCACCACCGGCATGCCCCGGCGCAGCTGCTCGATCGCCTGCCGGTCCTTACCGAGCGGCACGGTATCGACCGAAACCTCCAGATAAGGGCGCCGGGTCCGGGCAAGCTGAACGGGGACGGGCTCGTCCGACAGCGCCGCTCCGGTCAATTGGCTCAGTTCCTCGCGCAGCTTCAAGGCGGCGGCCCGCGCCGCCGGGGCAGCGCTTCCCGCACCCCAGGAGCCCGCGGTGAGGTGCTGGGGGGCGTGGCCGGTGTCGCCGATCCGGATGTCGAGCTTATCGGGGTCGACGCCGAGGACGTCGATCAGCTCCGCGGCGATGACGCTGCGAATCCCCTGCCCCATTTCGTGGCCGGACGTCGCGATCCGGCATTGGCCGCCGGCCGAGAGCCGCAGCGTGGTGACGGAGGGCGTCATCGCGGCCTTGTAGCTGCCGCAGGCGACGCCGAGGCCGATGCGGTCGCCGTTTTCGGCGACCAGGGCGCCCGGCTGGTTCGTCCAGCGGTCCCAGCCGAACAGCGCGGCACCGCGCCTCAGGCAGTCCGCAAGATGGCGGGACGAGAAGGGTTTGCCGGTGATCGGGTCACGCTGGGTGTCGTTGGCGAGGCGCAGCGCGACGGGGTCCATGCCGAGCGCCCCGGCGAGTTCGTCGAGCGCGCATTCGGTGGCGTAGCTGGCCGGATGCTCGTGCGGGGCGCGCTGGTGTCCGGGGGTCTGGGTGTCGACCCGCACGATCCGCTCGCTTCCCCGCCACGCGCCATACCCGTACAGGCGCGGCGGATTGGCGCCGTGATCGCTGCCGAAGCCGTCATACCGGCTGTTCTGCTGCACCGTCTCATAGATGCCGGCGAGCAGGCGGCCGTCGCCGTCCGCGGCGAGCCGGACGCGGTGCCGGCTGTGCGGGCGGTAGGACGCCGTGTGGAACAGCTGGCCCCGCGGCATGACGAGCTTGACCGGGCGGCGCAGCAGCAGGGCGGCGCTCGCCACCAGAACGCTCTGCTCCTGGACTCCGTTCTTCTGGCCGAACCCTCCGCCCGTGTAGGGGCTGACGCCGCGCAGCGCCTGCGGCTCCATCCCCATCATGCCGGCGAGGCCGCCGGCGAAGGCCGCGGCGGACTGCGTTCCCTCGTAAATCCGCAGCGTGCCGTCCTCGAACGCGGCGGTGGTCGAGATCAGCTCGATGGGGTTGTGGTGCTGCTGGGGATGCCGATACTCCACATCAACAACATGGGCAGCGTTGGCGAAGGCGGCCTCGGCATCGCCGGACGCGAGCTGGCCGGCGGCTTCCGGCTCGGGGCTCGCAAGGTCATCGTCCATCCGCGCGCTGAAGGGTTCCCCGGCGTAGCGCACCGTCACAGCTTCGGCGCCTTCGACCGCCGCCTCCAGCGTCTCGGCGACCACCAGGGCGACCGGTTCACCCCGGTGGCGGACCTGCGGGGCGGTCATGGGCTGGTAGCCCTTTCCCGGCTGCCCATAGGCGCCGCGGGCTGCGGGCGTCATCCGGATCTGCGAAAAATCATCATGGGTGAAGACACGCACGACGCCCGGAACCTGCAGGGCCGCCGCCGTGTCGATGGACAGGATCCGCCCCTTGGCGATCGTCGCGGGCACGGTCATCGCGTGAAGCAGCCCGGGAAAGGGCTGGTCGGCGGCGTACAGGGCACGGCCGAGCACCTTCTCATGGGCGTCGATCCTGGGACGGTCCACGTTGCGGTTCGGCGTCATTGGCTCTTGCTCCCGGCGTTGATGATGGCGTCGGCAAGGGTCCGCGCGCCGAGTTCGATCTTGAAGGCGTTGTGGCGGCCGGCCCGGGCCTCGGCGAACGCCGCCCTGGCGGCCTCCAGCGCCCGCTCCCGATCCAGGGTTTCACCGCGCAGGAGAGCCTCGGCGGGACGCGCGCGCCAGGGCACGGTGGCCACCCCGCCGAGCGCCACATGCGCCTGCCGCACGCGATCGCCGTCCATCTCCAGCGCCACCGCGGCGGACACCAGCGCGAAAGCGTAGGATTCGCGGTCGCGCACCTTCAGATAGGTGGAAGTCCGACCGGCGGCGGTCTTCGGCACCGAAATGCCGGTGACGATCTCCTCGCGGCCGATGGTGAATTCGAGGTGAGGCGTCCGGCTGGGCGGCCGGTAGAGTTCGGAGATCGGGATCACCCGCGTTCCGTCGAGCCCCTGCAGCTCAATCGCGGCATCCATCGCCATCAGCGCGACGGGCCAGTCCCCAGGCGACACGGCGTTGCACGCCGCGCTCGCCCCCAGCACGGCCTGGGACCGATCCAGCCCGCCGATGGCGGCGCAGCCGGAGCCCGGCTCGCGCTTGTTGCACGGGTAGGCGCCGTTCGCGCCGTTCCGGAAATAGGGGCAGCGCGTCCGCTGCAGCAGGTTGCCGCCGACGGTCGCCATGTTGCGCAGCTGCTGGGAGGCCGCCTTCGACAGGCTCTCCGCCAGCACCGGATAATCGTCGCGCACGACCGGGTGCTCGGCGACGTCCGCCATCAGCGCAGCACCACCGAAAAACAGCCGATCGCCGTCGGTGTCGATGCGGTTGCCGCCATCGAGGTCGGCGATGTCGATCAGATGCGCCGGCTTCTCGATGCCGAGCTTCATCAGGTCGTAGAGATTGGTGCCGCCGGCGATGTAGCGGGCGCTTTCGCCGGCCGCGACGAAGGCCTCGATCGCCTCATGGGCCGTTCGGACCTGAACGTAGGACAAGGGCTTCATGGCTCAGCTCCTCTCGATCTGGGGAGCGGCCTGTTCGATCGCCGCGACGATGCCGACATAGGCGCCGCAGCGGCAGATGTTTCCGCTCATGTATTCCTTGATCTGCTCCGGCGTCGACGCGTGCCCCTCCTTGACGCAGGCGATCGCGGCCATGATCTGGCCGGGCGTGCAGTATCCGCATTGCAGGGCGTCGTGATCGATGAAGGCCTGCTGCATGGGATGAAGACCGTTCGCCCCGGCGATGCCTTCGATGGTGGTCACGTCGCGGCCATCGGCCTTGGCGGCCATGGTCAGGCAGGAGGCGACCCGGCGGCCGTCCAGATGGACCGTGCAGGCGCCGCATTGACCGTGGTCGCAGCCCTTCTTCGCGCCGACGAGGCCCAGCCGCTCGCGCAGCAGGTCCAGCAGGGACGCCCGGGCATCGATGTCCAACGCCATCGGGCGGCCGTTGACGCGGAAGGACACATGGAGCGTCATGCCGTTCTCCGGTGAGGGTTGCGGACCGGCGTGCTGGGCGAGCCCGGCGGCGGGCAGCATCGTTCCCGTCAACGTGACGATGGTCCCGGCCTCCAGAACCTGCCGGCGGGTGAGGTCGAAAGGTTGCCTGTCTTGCGGGTCCGGCATCGGAACTCCCTTGATGATTGCACCATGTTGGCCGCCGGCCGTGGGTCGGACGGGCGCCTTGGGATCGCAGGTCATTGAGAGTGGTTCGCGAGGGCCGATAGAATAAGGCGTCTCATCCTGATCAGGCTGGTAAGCTGTTCTGTGCAATCAGATGAGGCTGGCGATGCGGGGCCATGCCGACGGGTGCTCACGAGACAATTCAGGCGGCGCAACTCAGGCGCCGAGCATCTTCGATGCTTGCGGGTTTGCTGGACACGGGAATGGCTGCGAACTCCGCCCCTCTCTCACATCCATGGTATCTTCATGTCGACGGTTCGCTGGCGCGCGCTCTCGGCTTCCGATCCACCGCAAGAACCGTCTACCAGGCCCATCAGGAAGGGCTGATGTGGCACACAGCACCGCATGGCGGCGTGGCTCACCCCGAATGGCCTCCGGAAAGCCCGGTGGAAACGGCGGTAGCACCTGATGGAATGACCACTGCGGCTTCGGGGTCGCGCTGCGGACTGGCCGCCTGTAGCTGGCGATTTCTTCTGAACGGGTCCCCGTTTCGGTTCTTGCGCACTTTGGGTGGATCAGGCTGATGACGCTGGAACCGGTGACCTGCTCCCCAAGTTTCCTCCGCTCAGAGTGGGAGTCCTCTCATGTGATGCCCTGACCGGGCGTTGATGGCAACCGGGGCAT
>NZ_JAUQTX010000013.1:0-49638 GCF_059803775.1 Azospirillum sp. UFLA03-27
TATCTGTTGGCGCATGAAGACGACAATTTTCGCCGCCTTCGCGGTACTTGCCACCTTCCTGGGCACAGCCCTGGTTCCCTCCGTCGCTCTGGCCGAATGCACCGACCCGGCGCAGCCGAAGGTCAACTGGCGCCGCTGCTACTTCGACGGGCGCGATCTGTCGTCTGTGAAACTTGCCGGGGCGATGCTGCGCGACGCCACTTTCCAGCGGGCCACGCTGAAGGATGCCGACCTGTCGGAGACCGACGGCTATCGTGCGAAGTTCTTCAGCGCCACCATGCCGGGGGTGAAGCTGGACGGCGCCCGCCTGATCGAGGCCGATTTCACCCGCGCCGACCTGACCGGGGCATCCCTGAAGGAAGCGGACCTGCGCAACGCGAAGCTGGTGAACGCCATCCTGCAAAAGGCCGACTTCACCGGGGCGCGGCTGGGCGGTGCGGACCTGCGGCACGCCGATCTGTCGGGCGCCACCTGGATCGACGGCACGACGGTGTGCGCCGAGAAATCCGTGGGACAGTGCAACTGATGAAACGGCAAGTAAATTTGCCTCTTACCGTATTATAATAACCTTACCCGAAAGTTGCTTGCCCGCCTCTTTCCCGCTGCGGTAGCCTTTTTTCCCTATGAGCAGTGGAAAGGCGGCGGCAATGGCGGGCGAAGAGGATTTCGAGACGGCGCGGATTCTCGCGAGCCGCGCCATGGATCGGATCGCCGTCCATGGGCTTTTGCCGAACCCGGAGAACTTTACCCTCTGGTACGCCTATTTTGGCGGGCAGAACCCGGACCTGACGCGCGCCATCGAACTGGCTCAGCGCGACGGCGCCAGGCTGTCGCAGGGCCATTGCGACGAACTGTACAAACGCTTCTTCACGCTCGACGCCGAAGCCCAGGCCATCCGCGAAACGTCGGAGCGGGCGCGCGTCGCCTTGGGGCGCATCCTCGACCAGTTGGGCAGTGTTGGCTCGGAGACGGACCGCTACGGGCAGGCGTTGGCCGGTTTCCGGGGGGAACTGGACCAGCCGATGAGCTTGGCCGAGCTGCGCGCCATGGTGGCGGCCATCGCGGCGGAGACGACCGCCATCGTGGACCGCCAGACCCGCCTGCAGAGCCAGCTTCTCGAATCCAGCCAGCAGTTGGCCGAGTTGCGCGTTGTCCTGGATTCCGCGCGTCGCGAGGCGATGACCGACGGGTTGACCGGAATCGCGAACCGGCGTGGCTTCGATCTGGCGCTGGCCTCCGCCGCGGAGGAGGCGGCGCAGACCGGAATGCCGATGACCCTGCTGATGGTCGACATCGACCATTTCAAGCGCTTCAACGACACCCATGGCCATCTCGTCGGCGACCACGTCCTGAAGCTGGTCGCCAAGGTGCTGACCGAAGGGGTCAAGGGGCGCGACACCGTCGCCCGTTACGGCGGCGAGGAGTTCAGCGTCGTCCTGCCGCACACCGGGCTTCAGAACGCCGTGAAGCTGGCCGAACAGCTTCGCGCCTCCGTGGGGTCGCGGCAGATCATCAACCGGTCGCGCAACGCCAATTACGGCTCGGTCACCCTGTCGGTCGGGGCTGCGGAGTACCGTCCCGGTGAGGATCTGCTGGCTCTGATGCGCCGCGCCGATGAGGCGCTCTACACCGCCAAGCGCGGCGGGCGGAACCGCGTTTGTGCGGAGGGGACGGTGGCGGGCTGAGCGCCGCCCATCAGGTGATTCCCGTCAGGCGCCGGACCGCGGCGTCGGTTTCGTCGACCAGCCGCGCCATCAGTTCCGCCGCCGTCTGCCGCCGTGCGAGACGGACGCCCTGTCCGGCCCACAGCGAGAGGAACTCGGGGCGCCCCTGCTGCGCCGCGGCGGTGCGCATCGGGCGGGTCAGCGCGTTCTGAAGGGGGAAGGGCAGGGCGTCGCCGTCCGCGATGTCCTCCATGACCCGGTTCACGATCCCGCGCGCCGGGCGGCCCGAGAAGGCGCGGGTCACGCGCGTCTGCGTCTCGCGGGCGTCGAGGATCGCCCGCTTGTGCGCCTCGGGGATGCCGGCCTCCGCGCAGGTCAGGAAGGCGGTTCCCATCTGCACACCGGCGGCGCCCAGAGCCAGCGCCGCCGCGATGCCGCGCCCGTCCATGATGCCGCCGGATGCCAGAACGGGCAGGTTCACCGCGTCCACCACCTGTGGAACCAATGCCATGGTGCCGACCAGACCGGCGGCGAAGTCCACCTCTCCCGAGCCCGTAGCGAAACTGCCGCGGTGCCCGCCGGCCTCGGCCCCTTGGGCGATCACGGCGTCCATGCCGGCCCGTTCCAGCGCAATGGCTTCCTCGACGCCGGTCGCCGTGCCGATCAGGAGCATGCCCCGCGCCTTGATGGCGGTCAGCGCGTCGGCGGGCGGGATGCCGAAGGTGAAGCTGAAGGCCGCCGCCCCGCAGTCCAGCGCTGCCGCCAATTGGGCGGCGAAGCCGTCGGCTCCCAGGACCGGTGTCCCGGGAGCGGGCAGGCCGAGATCGGCGTGGTAGCGCGCGATGGTCGCGACCGCCGCGTCCATCCTCCCGGCGTCCGGTGCTTCGGGCGCGGGCAGCGGGGCGAACAGGTTGATCCCGAAGGGGCGGGAAGTGCGGGAGCGGATCGCGCCCGCCCGCTCGGCGATCTGGTCCGGGGTCAGATAGGCCGCCCCGATGAAGCCGATGCCACCCGCCTCGCCCACCGCGGCGACGAGGTCCGCCGTGTCGGCGCCCCCGGCCATCGGGGCCTGAACGATGGGGTGGGACAGGCCCAGGCGCTGGGTCAGTGTGGTGTAAACCGGCATCGCGCCGCCCTCCGCTTTCAATGGTCCGCGGAGGGAGGCTAGGGCAGTCCGGCCATCGTGAAAAATGATTTGTTCAGATGGTACGGATCATGTCCGGTGATGGGAGGCCATAGCCACGTCACGCCGCGCGCAGCCACACCGCCGTGTCGTGGAAGGCGGCACCGCCCGCCGGCGGAATCGGCTCGGGCGAAGTCAGGGTGTTGATCCCGATCCCTTCCAGGAAGGCGCTGTTCGGCCAGATGCCCTCCACGATCACCACCCCGCGCGGCACCCCGGCGAAGGGCTTGGCGTGGACGACGACGCTGCCCAGCCCGTTGCCGAGGCGCACGGCGTCGCCTTCGGCCAGGGCGAGGTCCGCCGCGTCCTCCGGATGGATCAGGACGGTGGGACGGCCTTCGCGGCGCTGGGCGGTCACCGTCTCGGTGAAGCTGGAATTGAGGAACTGCCGGGCCGGGGCGGTGACGAGGCGGAAGGGATGCTCCGCATCGGCCGGGCGGCCCGGCGCCATGTGGTCCGGCAGGTCCGGCAACTGGCCGGCGCCGTAGGGGCCGAGCGCCGCCCAATCCGGCGCGAAGCGGAACCGCCCGTCCGGGAAGGCGAAGCCGTTCAGGAAATGCGAGGTCTCGAAATCCGGCTGGGCATCGATCCAGCGCCGCTCTGTCAGGGTGGCGGCGTCGGTCAGGCCGGAGGTCTTCAGCATGGAGTCGATGATCTCCAGCGCGCTCATGCCGAAGCCCGGATGCTCGGCGCCGACGCGGCGGGCCAGTTCGGTAATGACCCAGTGGTTCTCGCGCGATTCGAACTGCGGCTCGATCACCTTGCGGCCGATCAGGATGTGCATCTGCCCACCGCCGCGGTAGAGGTCGTCATGCTCCAGGAAGGTGGTGGCGGGGATGACGATGTCGGCCAGTTGCGCCGTGTCGGTCATGAACTGTTCGTGCACCGCCACGAATAGGTCGTCGCGCAGGAAACCGCGGCGCACGCGGGCGCTGTCCGGGCAGATCGCCGCCGGGTTGGTGTTCTGGATCAGCATGGCGGTGATCGGCGGACCGCTGGCGATGTCCTCCCCGGTCAGCACCGCGCCGATGCGCGACTGGTCGAAGCCGCGCACGGTGGTGTCCAACCGGTCCAGCCCCTCCGACAGGGTGCGGTCGATGCTGTAGATGCCCGAGGAGCAGTAAAGCGCCCCGCCGCCCTTGTGCGCCCAGGCGCCGGTGACCACTGGCAGGCAGGACACCGCGTGCATCTGAGCCGCGCCGTTGTGGGCGCGCGTCAGCCCGTAGCCCAGCCGCAGATAGCTGCGCTTGGTCGTGCCGTAAAGCCGGGCGAAGCCGACGATCTCCTCCACCGTCAGGCCGGTGATCGCCGCCGCCCATTCGGGCGTGCGGGTGGCGAGATGCGCCTCGAACCGGTCCGCCCCAGCGGCGTAGCGGTCGAGATAGGCGCGGTCGGCCAGCCCCTCGCGGAACAGCACATGCATCACCGCGCAGGCCAGCGCCCCGTCGGTGCCGGGGCGCAGCATCAGATGCAGGTCCGACACCTCCGCCGTGCCGGTCCGGTAGGGATCGATGGTGACCAGCTTCGCCCCGCGGCCCTTGCGGGCGCGGCTGACGTGGGTCATCACGTTGACCTGGGTCGCCACCGGGTTGCCGCCCCAGTTCACGATCAGGTCGCTGTCGGCCATCTCGCGCGGGTCGGCGCCGCGGATGTCGCCGTGGCCAGCCAGCCAGCCCATGTTGGCCGGCGTGTCGCAGACCGTGCTGATCTGCCGGGAATAGCCCTTCGCATGACGCAGCCGCTGGATGCCGCCGCGCTGCACCAGCCCCATGGTGCCGGCGTAGAAATAGGGCCAGACGGCTTCCGCGCCGTGGACCCGCTCGGCGTTCAGAAATGCGTCGGCGATGCGGTCCAACGCCTCGCCCCAGCCGATTTCCGCCCATTGGCCGGACCCCTTGGGGCCGGTGCGCCGCAGGGGCGTCCTCAGCCGGTCGGGAGAATGGACGCGCTCGGCGTAGCGGCTGACCTTCGCGCAGATGACGCCCGCCGTGTAGCTGTTGGCGGCGGCCCCGCGGACCTTGCCGATGCGGTCCGGCGCGACCTGTTCCACTTCGAGGGCGCAGGTGCTGGGGCAATCGTGCGGGCAGGCGGTCGGCAGGAAGACGGAGTTCACGGAGGGACGCCTCGGCGGGGAAAAAGCGACGGTCAGCTTATGTCCGGCGTCCGGCATTCCGCAACCGGTCAGGATTGTTTAAGAACTGCCATCAGATTTCAATATTGCAGCCCTATCCTTGTGGAGGTGCGTCGCGGAAAGATGTATGTTTTTCTGAAAATACTCGCATAAAGCGGCCTGTGCGCCGAGGCGAGCGCGGAACGACACAGCAAGGGGAAGCCGTATGATCGCGAATGTTGCCGGAGGCGCCCGGCGGACGCTGCGGGCCGGGGTGTTCGCCAGCCTGTTCGGTGCCATGGTCGGAGCCGTTGCCGGCATGGCCGCTCCGGGGATCGCCACGGCGTGGGCGGACGGGGTCAAGCTCGGCTATGTGGAATTCCCGCCCTACACCCAGACCGACGGCGGGGCCGCGAAGGGCAGCCTGATCGAGGCCTTCGAGAAGGCCGCCATGGCGGCCGGGATCGCCTACACCGCCGAATCGGCCCCGGCCCGCCGCCTCTTCTCCGGCATCGCGGACGGCGAGTTCAACATCTTCCTGGGCATCCGCACCGTCAAGGAATTCGACGGCACCACGCTGATCAGCGCCGCCCCGATCGCCCGGATCGAGCTGAACGCCTACGGCATCGGCGAAGCCCCGGCGGTCAAGGCGAAGGAGGATTTGTCGGGCAAGGCGGTCATCGCGCTGAACGGCTATTCCTACGGCGGCTGGCGCGCCTGGATGGAGGACCCGGCCAACAAGGTGCAGCTGGTCGACGCGCGCACCGCTGACCAAGCGCTGCAGCTTCTCCAGGCCGGGCGGGCGCCGACCCTGCTGCAATATTCGCTGCCGATGCAGCAGGCGCTGGGCGGGAAGACGCTCGCCGACCTCAAGGCGACGCCGGTCCAGAGCCTGGACGTCTACATCGTGGTGTCGAAGAAGACCCCCGACGCCGCGGCGGTTCTGGCGAAGCTCGAAGCCGGGTTCAAGGCGACCCAATAGCGCCGAGGCGGACGCCGACCGTTCGGCAACCGATTGTTCAGCAAGAGAAAAGGGCGGATCATGACGGTCAGCGGCGCGGCAGACGGGACGCAGGGCAGCGGGAATCAAGGTGGCGGTCTGGGGCTGCGCCTGCGGGCGTTGCTGCTGATCGGCGGCGTTCTGCTGGTCTATCAGGTGCTGGCCATCGCCTGGGGCGTGCACAGCTCGGCCAACCAGGCGAAGGAGACGCTGGCGGCGCGCGCCGACATGGTGGCGTCGCTGCAGGCCCGCGCGGCGGCGATCCCGCTCTTCGACTTCGACACCGAGCAGGTGCGCGAGGTCGCCAAGGCGCCTTCCTCCGACCCCGATTTCCTCGGCGTCCAGGTGCGCGACGACAAGGCCAAGGTGGTCGCCGAGGTCGGCGACACCAAGGCCGCGAAGGGCTTCATCGAGGTGGTGAAGCCCATCGTCGGCGGGCAGGCCGGGCAGCGCAAGACCATCGGCGAGTTCGTCCTGCGCCTGCGCACCGACCGGGTGGAGGCGCGGGTGACCGCCGACGCGGTGACCCAGATCGCCGTCGGGGCGGTCGCCTTCCTCGCCATCATGGCGGCGCTTTACCTCGTCGTTTCGGCCATCACGCGCCCGCTGATGCAGATCACCGCGATGGTCGGGCGGCTGGCCCAGGGCGACTACGCGGTCGCCGTGCCGGCGCTGGACCGCCGTGACGAGATGGGGGCCATGGCCCGCACCATCGACATGCTCCGCCAGAACGCCCAGCACCGCCAGCAGCTCGAAGCCGAGAAGCTGGCCCGGCAGGTGGAGGAGGCGCAACGGGGCGAGCGGCTGACCCGCCTCGCCGCCGCCTTCGACCGTTCGGTCCAGGCGACGGTCGGCGAGGCCTCCACCGCCGCCTCGCAGATGAAGGGCAGCGCCGGCAGCATGCTGGAGAGCGCGCTGCGCGCCGACCAGTGCAACGCCTCGGTGGCCGGGGCCGCCGACGAGACCAGCCGCACCGTCCAGACCGCCAGCGCGGCGGCGGAGCAGCTCACCCAGTCGATCCGCAGCATCGCCGAGAGCGTGAAGCAGTCGGTCGCCATGTCCGCCCAGGCCATCGACCGCGCCGACGCCAGCCGCAAGACGGTGGAGGCGCTGGCCGCCGGCGCCGCCAAGATCGGCGAGATCACCAGCCTCATCACCTCCATCGCCGGGCAGACCAACCTGCTGGCCCTGAACGCGACCATCGAGGCGGCGCGGGCCGGGGAGGCCGGTAAGGGCTTCGCGGTCGTAGCGTCCGAGGTGAAGAATCTGGCCAGCCAGACCGCCAAGGCGACGGAGGAGATCGCCACCCAGATCGGCGCCATCCAGTCGGTCACCCAGGAGACCGTGTCCGCCATCGGCGCCATCACCGAAACCATCGGCCAGCTCAGCCAGCGTTCGGCGGAGATTGCCGCCTCGGTCCAGCAGCAATTGGCCGCGACCGGTGAAATCGCCGAGAAGGTCCGCACCGTGGCCGGCGAGGCCGACACCGTGACCCGCAGCATCGCGGTCGCTTCCGGCGCCTCGTCGGAGGTGGCGACGGCGGCCCGCGAGTCGGTGGAGGTCGCCCAGACCCTCCAAGCCCGCTTCGTCGATCTGCGCGACGAGGTGCAGAAGTTCCTGGCCTCGATCAAGGCGGCGTAAACGGCCCGCGATGACACGCAACTTGCCTGCGATGGGCGCGCATGCCCGCCGCGGCCAAGTTGCGTTTCCCGATTTCGCCTCGCCGCACTAGGATGCCGCTCCCGAAAGGCGAGGATGATATGGACGACGGATTGAAGTGCCCGAAATGCAACTCCGAGCATGTCTATCAGGACGGCATGCTGTGGATCTGCCCCGAATGCGCCCATGAATGGAACCCGCAGGCCGAAGGCGGCGCGGGCGCGGAGGCTGCGGCGGATCAGGGGGTGCGGGACGCCAACGGGAACGCGCTGAGCGATGGCGACGCGGTGACGGTCACCAAGGATCTGAAGGTCAAGGGCTCGTCCCTGGTCGTCAAGGGCGGCACCAAGGTGAAGAACATCCGTCTGGTCGACGGGGCGGACGGCCACAACATCGCCTGCAAGATCGACGGCATTGGCGCGATGAATCTGAAGTCGGAATTCGTCAAAAAGGCGTGACGTCCTCCAGCTTCCCCGAAAAGAGAAAACCCCTCGCCGGAGCGCTCCGGCGAGGGGTTTTCCTTAGGGGCCATCGCCCGGGGCCGGGGATTACATCATCCCCAGCGCGCGCGGCAGCCAGGTGGAGATGATCGGCACGTAGGTGATCAGCACCAGGAAGCCCAGCATCGCCAGCAGCCACGGCCAGACGGCCACGGTCAGTTCGGTGATGCCCATCTTGGTGATGCCCGACGCGACGTAGAGGTTCAGGCCCACCGGGGGATGGCACATGCCCACCTCCATGTTCACGACCATCATGATGCCGAAATGGACCGGGTCGATGCCCAGCTTGATGGCGACCGGGAACAGGATCGGCGCCATGATCAGCACGATCGACGACGGTTCCATGAAGTTGCCGGCCATCAGCAGAAGGATGTTGGTCACCAGAAGGAAGGCGATCACACCCAGCCCCTGGGCGACGATCCAGTCGGCGATACCCTGCGGGATGTTCTCCGACGTCAGCACGAACGAGAACAGCACCGCGTTCGTGATGATGTAGAGCAGCATCGCCGACATGCTGGCCGAGGACAGCAGCACCTTCGGCACGCCGCGCAGCGGCATGTCCTTGTAGACGAAGACCGCGATGATGAAGGCGTAGACGGCGCTCATCGCCGCGGCCTCGGTCGGCGTGAAGACGCCGGAATAGATGCCGCCGATGACGATGACGATCAGCAGGAGGCCCCAGATCGCTTCACGCAGAGCCTTAAGGCGCTGGGCCAGGCTGGCCTTCGGCAGACGCGGGTAGCCGAACTTGCGCGCGCGGTACCAGGTGACGCCACCCAGCACGAAGGCCAGCATCAGGCCGGGGATGACGCCCGCCATGAAGAGCTGGCCGACCGAGGCGGCTTGCGGGCTGCCGCTGGTGGCGACCGAGTACATCACCATCACGATGGACGGTGGGATCAGGATGCCCAGCGCGCCCGAGGTGGTGATGACGCCGGCGCCGAACTGCTTCGGAAAGCCCTGGGCGACCATCGCCGGAAGCACGATGGAGCCGATGGCCACCACCGTCGCCGGGCTGGAGCCGGACACCGCTGCGAACAGGGCGCAGCCCATCACGCCGGCGAGGCCGAGGCCGCCGTGCCAGTGGCCGACCATCGCCGTGGCGAAGTTGATCATGCGACGGGCCACGCCGCCGTGCGTCAGGAAGTTGCCGGCCAGGATGAAGAACGGGATCGCCATGATCTCGAACTTCTCGATGCCGGTGAACAGCTTCAGCGCCACGGCCTCGATCGGCACGTGGGTCATGGTGAAGAGGAAGGTCAGAACCGTCAGGCCGAGCGAGATCGAGATCGGCATGCCGGTGAGCATCAGAACCAGCAGAAGGCCGAAGATGATGGCGGCGTTCATCGGTCGTTCTCCTTCGGTCCCTTACCGGCGGTCGGGCCAGCGGCCGGGCCATTTCCGGGCTTGCGGCCCTCGTGATGGGCGATGTCGTGCGGGTGCAGGTTGTCGTCCATCTCGTACCAGTTGACGTCCTGCGCGGCGCGCTGCGGGTCGGTGGTGTCCTCCTCCAGACCCTCGACATGGCCGTGGTCGTGGTGCGGGAGCTCGCCGGTGCGCAGGAAGTTGACCATCACCTGAAGGAAACGGAAGCACATCAGGTAGGAGCCGACCGGGATCGCCAGATAGATGATCCACATCGGCCATTCCAGGTCCGCCGAGACCTGCTCGGTGTTCGACATGTGCCAGACGAAGGTGGACCCCATCGTGCCGACGACGCCGGTGAACGTCGCGCCGGCCAGCAGGCCGAACACGATGAACTTCGACCGCATCGGGACGGACAGCTTGTTGATGAGCACGTCCACACCCACATGGATGCCGGTGCGAACGCCGTACGCGGCGCCGAACTTTGCCATCCAGACGAACATGTAGATGCAGAGTTCCTGCGCCCAGGCCAGATTCCAATGCAGGATGTAGTCCTGGATGACGGGGATGCCGGACGCATAACGGTGGACGACAGCGACGAAGATGATCGTCGTCGCCGCGGCCATCAGGAAGGCGATAAGAATCTCCTCCAGATGGTCTAGGATTTTCATGGGCATGGTGGCTCCGCGCGCAGGAGGAAGCGCCCGCGTCGAGTGCGCGGGCGCTTGCCGAAGGCCGTGCTTTTGTCTTGTTTTCTTGAAAGACCGGGCGGGGGTGCCGCCCGGTTACCCGAACCGTGTTACTCGCACTTGGCGGCGTCGGTCTCGGTCTTGATGCTCGCCAGCAATTCCTTGCCGACGCGCGACGCCATGTCCTCGTGGACCGGCAGCATGGCCTGGCGCCACGACGCGCGCTCGTCCTTGGTCAGCTCGTAGAACTTGGTCTTGCCGGCGGCCTTCATCGCCTCCAGCGCCTTGTCGTTCTCTTCCTGGGCGATGTTGTTGGCGTACTCGGTCGCCTCCTTCATCGCGCCGTCGAGCTGGGTGCGGACGTCGGCCGGCAGGCCGTCCCAGAACTTCTTGTTCACGATGACCGCGTAGCCCAGATAGCCGTGGTCGGAGAGCGTGGCGTGGCTCTGCACCTCGTGCATCTTCTGGGTGTACATGTTGGACGGCGGGTTCTCGGTGCCGTCGACGACGCCGGTCTGCAGGGCCTGATAGACCTCGGAGAAGGCCATCACCTGCGGCAGGGCGCCGAGCGCACGCATCTGCGCGTCGAGCACCTTCGACGACTGGATGCGCATCTTGAGGCCCTTGAAGTCCGCCGTGGCGTGCAGCGGCTTGTTGGCGCTCATGATCTTGAAGCCGTTGTCCCAATAGGCCAGACCGGTGATGCCCTTGTTCTCCAGCTTCTGGAACAGCTGCTTGCCGATCGTGCCGGTGGTGACCTTCACCAGGGCGGCCTTGCAGGGGAAGATGTAGGGCAGATCGAAGATCTCGAATTCCTTGGCGCCCAGCGGGCCGAACTTGGCCAGCGACGGGGCCAGCATCTGCACGGCGCCGAGCTGCAGGGCCTCCAGCTCCTCCTTGTCCTTGTAGAGCTGGCTGTTCGGGTAGACCTCGACCTTCACCTTGCCGGCGGTGCGTTGCTCGGCCAGCTGCTTGAACTTCTCGGCGCCCTTGCCCTTCGGGGTTTCCGGAGCGACGACGTGGCTGAACTTGATGACGATCGGCTCCTGCGCGGTGGCGGCGGTGGCGGCCATCAGGCAGCCGGCGGCGACGGTGGCGCACAGCAGCGAAACGAACTTCATAGGGGTCATCCTCCACTTGTTGTTGGTCAGACTGATGGTCCGGCCTTTGGTATTCTTTCATTGTTCGATAATTTCTCCCCTGACGCTATTGTGGAAATCCGTAGCTGTGAACGTGACATATTGGTTGCCGTGCCAACACCTCTCCCCCCCATGACCGGCGGTGCGGCCAGCGCCGCCCATGGCCTCGGCCAGCGCGGCCCGGTCCAGGCCATGCCCATCGTGGCGATGGCGCTGGTCGTCCTTCTGTTCGGCGTCTTCCTGTGGGTGCTCCACCGCAGCGAGCGGGAGGAGGAGACTCTCACCCTCATCAAGGACGTGCTGTGGGTGGAGCAGAACCTGCATTTCCAGCTCACCTCCGACGAGGAGAAGCTGCAGTATCTCGCCGAATCGCTGGGGCGCGAGGACACCACACCGGTGAACTACTCGGTGATGGCGCGCCACATCGTGACGGTGAATCCGGCGATCCAGCGGGTGGTGCGGCTGGACCCGCAGGGACGGCCGGTGCGGTCGGAGCCGCCGGTGGACGATGGGCCGGCGCTGGACGACGCCTTCGGCCCCAGCCCGCGCGCCGACGCCTTCCTGATCGCCCGCTCCTCGGGCCGCCGCGCCTATTCGGCGCCCTACCGGCTGGGGGCCGCGGACACCGCCTTCGAGATCGTCATCCCCATCTTCCGCGGGGACCAGTTCGCGGGCGCGCTCGCCGGCGTGCTGTCGATCGACGCCCTGCTGACCCATCACGTGCCCTGGTGGTTCGCCCAGCGCTACCAGCTGGAAGTCATCGACCCCTACGGCGGGGTGCTAGGGACCAAGTCGCGCATCGCGATGCCGGAGCCCCGGCGCAGCCATATCGTGCCCTTCGATCCGCCGGGGCATGGCCTGACCCTGGTCGCCACGCTGCATCAGCTGTCCGGCAACCTCGGGCGCAACATCCTGATCGCCGCCATCTTCGCGCTGACCGTTTCGGCCCTGTGGAGCCTGTGGGCGGTGCGCCGCCACATCGCCCGGCGAATCCGGGCGGAGGAGGCCCTGCGCGCCGAGCACGCCTTCCGCAAGGCGATGGAGGACAGTCTGACGGTGGGCATGCGCGCCCGCGACCTGGACGGGCGCATCATCTATGTGAATCCGGCCTTCTGCCGCATGGTCGGCTGGTCGGCGGAGGAGTTGGTGGGGGCGGGGCCGATCATGCCCTACTGGCTGCCCGAGGATCTCGTCCACACCGAGGAGGTCTTCCGCGCCGTCCTGGCCGGCAACGCGCCGGCCAACGGCTTCGAGCTGCGCTTCCGCCGGGCCAACGGCGAGCGGTTCGACGCGCTGATCTACGAGGCCCCGCTGATCGACGCCAAGGGGCGGCACACCGGCTGGATGGGCTCCGTCCTCGACATCACCGAGCGCAAGCGGGCGGAGGAGCTGGCCCGCCAGCAGCAGGAACGGCTCCAGCAGACGGCACGGCTCATCACCATGGGCGAGATGGCCTCGACCCTGGCTCATGAGCTGAACCAGCCGCTGTCGGCCATCGCCAGCTATTGCACCGGCTGCCTCAACCGCCTCCAAGCCGGCAGCATCCGGCCGGACGAGCTGGCCACGGCGCTGGAGAAGCTGTCCGGGCAGGCCAAGCGTGCCGGCCAGATCATCCGCCGGATCCACGACTTCGTGCGCAAGAGCGAACCGAACGTCGCTCCCTGCTGCCTGTCCGAGGTTCTGGAGGATTGCGTGGCGCTGATGGAGGCCGACGCCCGCCAGCAAGGGGTTAAGTTGGTGCTGGAGATCGGGCGTGACCTGCCGGCGGTGATGGCCGACCGCATCCTGCTGCAGCAGGTGGTGGTGAACCTGATGCGCAACGGCATCGAAGCGATGGCCTCGACCCGCCGCGACCGCCGCCGGCTGAGCGTGACGGTGCAGGCGATGGACGGGGCGGTCCTGACGCGCATCCAGGACCGCGGTTGTGGCATTTCGCCCGAAAATGCGGAAAAACTGTTCTCTCCCTTCTTCACCACCAAGACCGAGGGCATGGGCATGGGCCTGAACATCTGCCGGTCCATCATCGAACATCATCAGGGGCGCCTGTGGTTCGAGCCCGCAGCGGACGGCGGCACCGTGTTCCTCTTCTCCCTGCCGGTCCTGTGCGACCCGTCGGTGACCGGCGCGGCGGACTCCCACGACGAGAGAGCGACTGATGTGTGAGCCAAAGCTGCACATCGTCGATGACGACGAGGCGATCCGCGACGCTCTCGGCTGGCTGTTCCAGTCCCGCAACGTTCCGGTGGCCTCCTGGCCGTCGGCGGAGGCGTTCCTCGCCGATTACGATCCGGCCATGGCCGGCTGCCTTCTGCTCGACATACGCATGGAGGGGATGAGCGGGCTGGAGCTGTTCGACCGGCTGTCCGCCATGGGCTGCCGAATGCCCGTGCTGTTCCTGACCGGCCACGGCGACGTGCCCATCGCCGTGTCGGCCTTGAAGAAGGGTGCCCGCGATTTCGTGGAGAAGCCCTTCAACGACAACGACCTCGTCGACCGGGTGATCGAGGCGCTGGCCTTCGACGCCGGGGAGCGGGCGCGGCAGGCCGGGCAGGCCGGCGTCGCCGCCCGGCTGGCGACCCTAACCCAGCGCGAACGGCAGGTGATGGGGCTGGTGGTGGCCGGCAAGCTGAACAAGGTCATCGCCGACGAGCTGGGGATCAGCATGCGGACCGTCGAGGTGCACCGCGCCCACGTCTTCGAAAAGATGGGCGTCAAGACGGCGGTGGAGCTTGCCCGCATACTCGCGGCGGTGGGGTGAGGAGCAAAGGAAAGCAACCGACGGGCTTGACAGGCGGACCGATGCGGGCGACCCATTGGGGTAGGACGTGCATGCTGCCTTCCCCTGTCCAGTCCGGTCGCCATTCCATTTCCGTCAAAGGTCGGAGAGTGCCTTGCGCCTGCCCTCATCGACGCTTGGTCTGGGGTTAGCCGCCATCGCCCCGCTGCTGCTGTTTCTGGCGGTGGTGGTCTGGATTCTGGATCTCCGGCAGCAGGACGTGCTGGCGGCGGAGTTGGCGGCGCAGGCCCGTTCCGTGATGGTCGCCATCGACCGGGAGCTGGAAAGCAAGGCCCGCCCTCTGGAGCTTCTGGCCGCGTTGAGCCGCAACACGGTGGACGATCTCGCCCTGCTGAAGTCGGAGGCCGCGGAGGCCGTGCGAAGCCAGCCGGGCTGGCTGGCGATCGGAATGGTGAGGGTGGAGGATATGTCCCTTCAATTCCATACCCAATATCCGCTGGGCGTCCCCCTGCCGCCCCCGCGTCTGGACGAGGTGACCCGGCAGGTGGTCACCACGCAACGGACGGTGGTCGGTGGGGTTTTGCCCCCGGGAGGGCCGCCGGGACGCCCGGCACTGATCGTCCGTGCGCCGATCCTGGACCCGGAAGGCCCTCCGGGCGCGCCCGTCCGGCACGTCCTGTCGCTGGCGGTCGGGCTGGATGGGTTGGGCGCCGTGCTGCGAGGATCGGGAATTCCTCCGGCTTGGACGGTGTCGGTGGTCGATCCCTCCATGGTCATCGCCGCGCGCTCCCATGACCCTGACCTGCATGTCGGTCAGAAGGTCAGGGATATGATGGTGCCCCGGCTGATGGAGCCGCATCCGAAGCTGTTCTCGGCGACGACCCGGGAAGGGCATGAGGCGCTGGTCCTCGTCCACCGCTCGCAGCAGACCGGATGGTCGATCATCGTGGCCGTCCCGTTCGAGCAGATCAGCGGGCAGTTGAACCAGACGCGCACCACCGTCCTGGCCGGTGCGGCGGGGGCCGGTCTGGCGACGCTGGTGCTGTCGCTGGTGGTGACGCGCCATGTCCGCCGCCGCCGCCATGCGGAGCGCGAGGCCCGTCAGGCCCGCGAGGCCATGTTGGCGGAGCAGCGCCGCCGGCTGGAGGCGGAAAAGGAGCATGCGGAGGCCGCGAACCTCGCAAAGTCCGACTTCCTCGCCAACATGAGCCACGAACTGCGCACACCGCTGAACGCGATCATCGGCTTCAGCGAGGCGTTGATGTCCGGCCTGTTCGGTTCAAGCCCGCCGAAGCATCAGGAGTACATCGCCAGCATCCATGTTTCCGGCCAGCATCTTCTGTCGCTGGTCAACGACGTGCTGGACATGGCGAAGGTGGAGGCGGGGCGCCTGGAACTGTATCCGGAGCCGGTTCAGGTCGCCGTCCTGCTCGGCGAGTGCGTCGAGTTGGTGGAGGCGCTGGCCGGCCAGAAGGGGGTGCGGATGGAATGCTCTCCCGTCGAATCCGGCCTGATGGTGATGGCCGACGCCATGCGCTTGCGGCAGGCGGTCCTGAACCTGCTGTCCAACGCCATCAAATTCACGCCGGCGGGTGGACGGGTGCGTGTGGATGCGGCGCGTGGCGGGGACGGCTGCGTGTCGCTGACCGTCGCCGACACGGGCATCGGCATGTCACCGGAGGACATCAAGATCGCGCTGGAGCCGTTCCGCCAAGTGAACAGCTACATGACCAAGGCCCACTCCGGCACGGGGCTGGGGCTGCCGCTCGCCAAGCGCTTTGTGGAAGCCCACGGCGGTCGGCTGACGTTGAGCAGCGCCCCCGGAGAAGGCACGGTGGTGAACATCGTCCTTCCCGGTACCCCATCGCCCACTCCGCCCGCCGAACGTGGAGCCGTCCTGCTGTTCAAGGCGGAGTGATGCGGTCCGGTGCCGGGTCCGTGGCGGTCAGGCCGCTTTGCGCCTCAGGCAGGCTTCCATGTGGTCGAGGCCGCTGACCAGCTCTTCCGCGGCCTGGTCGGCGATGGCGCGGGCAAAGGCCCAGGCATCGTCCGTGGCGATGCGCGCCGCCTCGACGCGGGCGCACAGCCGGTTGTGCTGGCCGCGCAGGGCGTCCAGCGCGCGTTCCATGTCCTCCCGGCTCATGGCTTCACGAGCCTCGGGACCGGACCGCTCCACCAGCGACCGCAGCCGGTCCAGCCGGTCGGCGGTTGCCTGGAGAAGGTCGCGGCATTCGACGTCGTAAGCGTGCCGGTTGCGGCAGCTCATCTCTCGCTCCTCCCTTCGGATCGCTTGGGGCCGTTCGCCTGATCGTCAGGCTTATGGTCCGGGGCGGCGCTGCACTGCGGATGACATTTTCCGCATTCTGTGCGTTGCAGCAAAATCTCTGCTGCGGCGCCAAAATAAGAAATCCCTCTGGTTGCCTTTCATAGACGTATGAAAGGCATTTCCAGTTCCCAAGAACTTGACGTTTTGTGTATCTGGCCCAATCGGAAGCGTTCCATTCCGCTCCGAAGTCTTCGGATTTCTTGAATCCGTCCGGACTCTTTCTGCATCATCGGCCCCGCCCCGTCAAGCGGGCCAGGGGTATAAGACTATGGCGATTTGTCGCAGCCCAATGGAAGATCCCGATTGGTGCCGAGAGGCAGAAATGCGGCACAAAAACGGTGAGCCAGCCTCGAAATAAATCGGCGGACTTCTGGATTAAAGGAGACGTTTGCGTCGAAGGGATGGCGGCTGTTGTTGCTGTGACTTGGAGGGAGGGGGAGGGCGGCGCCCGTTACTCGGCCGCGACGCCGTAGGGGAAGCTATCGGCGTTGGCCGGCTCCGGCAACAGGGCTGGCTGCTGCGTTGCGGCGTGGCTGGGGCAGGCCTCGCACTGGTTCGCGCAATGGCTTTGGGCCATCTCCCGCATCATCGGCACGCATTTGCCGCACTGGACCTGACGCTCGTAATGCCGAAAGACGGAGGCCGGGGTGCGGGCGCCATTCTCCAGCGCCTTGGTAACCTGCTTGTCGTTCAGCGCATGGCAGATGCAGACGTACATGGGCCCCCGGCAGCGGTGCGTGTTGTGCGGTCGTGCTGGGGCCAATGTGCTGCGACTGAGAATGATTGTCAATTGATCTGAATCATGACGACCAAATTTGAGCGGATTGCGGCGGAATGTCACAGCCCTGGCGAACGGGGGATGCGGCTACCTCCGTCGTCGATGCCTTTCTTCACGCGGTGGGAGGATGTGGTGCTGCGAATGGGGTGGCTGCTGATCGCCGGGGGCGCGGTCCTTTGGGCTGGTGCTGCCGCGGCGGAGATGGGCATGCGCGTGCTGGCCTTCACCGATCCGGCGGACGGCGGCATGGCCCGCGCGGTGGTCTGGTATCCGACGGACGCGCCGGAAACGCCGGTGCGGCGCGGCCCCTTCACGTTCCGGGTGGCGGAGGGCGGGCCGGTGGCCGAGGGGCGCCACCCGCTGGTGGTTGTGTCCCACGGGTCCGGGGGAAGCGCTTTCGGCCACGCGGACACCGCCATGGCTCTGGCCCGGCGGGGCTATGTGGTCGCGACGGTCCATCACCGGGGCAACGCCTTCGACGACGACCGGGACGCCGGCACGGAACGGATGTGGCGGAACCGCCCGGCCCAGCTTTCCGCCGCGCTCGATCACGTTCTGGCAGACCCGGATCTGGCCGGCCGGCTCGACGGCGAACGCGTCGGCGCGCTCGGCTTCTCGGCCGGCGGTTACACGGTTCTGGTGGCCGCCGGCGGGGTGGCTGAGCTGGGACGCATCGCCGCCCATTGCCACACCCCGCCCGCCGGTGAGCGCTTCTGCCATCTTGGGAACGAGGAGACGCAGGCTCGTGTCGAGGCGCGCGACCGGCGCATCCGTGCCGCCGTCCTGATGGCGCCGGTCGGCGTTCCTTTCTCCAAGGACGGCCTCGCCGGGGTGACGATTCCCATCCGCCTGTACCGGGCGGAGCAGGACGAGCAGATCGCGGCTTCCCAGGTCGAGGGCCTGCGTGACCGGTTGCCCGTGCCACCCGAATACGACGTCGTGCGCGATGCCGGGCACTTCGCCTTCATGATGCCGGTGCCGGCGCCCCTTGCGCCGGAGCTCGGGCCGCCCGCCTGGGACCCGCCGGGCTTCGACCGCGCGGCCTTTCACGAGCGGCTCAACGCGGAGATCGCCGATTTCTTCGACCGCGCTCTTGCAATCGAACGCCAGGGGCGCTAGCCCCTCGGCATGAGCGACTCATCCGACACTTCGTCCGCCCGTCCCTTGCCGGCGCACACCCCCCTGGGGCAGACCATCTATCTGGCGCCCGAGGGCTTCGTTCAGGACCTCGTGGCCGAACTGGGCGACGTGGCGGCGGTGGAGGACCGGCTGGTCTTCGCCGACGGGCCGGCGCGTTCCGCCGCCTGGGCCCAGAACATCTGGCACGACCCGGTGCGGATCGAGTTCGCGTCGATCAAGGAGGGCGCGCGGGCCCTGCGCTCCATCCAGCGCAACTGGGCGCTCTGGACGCTGCGCCATCACCGCCGGGCCAGCCTGATCCAGGACAACCTGCCCCATGTCTCGGCCAAGCCGGTGGTCTTCCCATCGCCGCTGCCGACCGCCCCGCTGGGCTCCTGGACGCTGCTGGATGAGAACACCATCGTCGCGGCGGCGCGCTGTTCCAGCCCCTACCGCCACGGCGAGGTCACCTTCGTCGAGAACCGGACGGTGCCGCCCAACCGCGCCTATCTGAAGCTGTGGGAAGCGCTGACCCTGTTCGGCGAACAGCCGGGGCCGGGCGACCGCTGCATCGACCTCGGCGCCTGCCCCGGCGGCTGGAGCTGGGTGCTTCACGAGCTGGGCGCCAGCGTGGTCAGCGTCGACAAGGCGCCGCTCGATCCGGCCATCGCCGCCCTGCCGCGCATCGAGTTCCGCCAGGAGAGCGCCTTCGGCCTGAAGCCGCAGGACGTCGGGCCGGTGGATTGGCTGTGCTGCGACGTGATCTGCTACCCCACGCGCCTGCTGCGGCTGGTGAATCAGTGGATGGAGAGCGGGCTGGCCAAGCGCTTCATCTGCACGCTGAAGTTCCAGGCTGAGACGGACCACGAGACGGCCCGCGCCTTCGCCGCGATCCCCGGCGGGCGGGTGCTGCACCTGAACCACAACAAGCACGAGCTGACCTGGATGTGGCCGGCGGCTCCCGTCTGAGCGAGGCTACGCCCGGCGCAGGGCCAGCTCCAGTGCGGGTTTGAGGATCGAAGCGGCGCCGTAGCCGATCTCCACCACCTCCTCCGCGCGGTCGAACTCCAGGATGCCGATGTGGGCGAGGCGTGGCGCGATGAGCACGTCGGGCGGCTCGCCGGCCAGACGGGAGCGGGTGATGCGGTCCTGCATGATGTCGATCGACCCGGCCATCACGTCCATCACATTGGGCGGGACGTTGGAAGCCGGGGGGCGCGTCAGCTGGTCGGCGAGGAAGCGCGTGCGTGCCGCCGGACGCCGTCCCATCCAGGAGGCGATCTGCGAGGTCAGGGTGGAGAAGACGGGCGAGGTCGCATCCCCCGCCGGGGCCATCGCCACTTCCGGCACGGGCTGGGGCTGCTGCATCTGGGCCTCCTGCATCTGAGACGCCTGCATCTGGGCCGGCTTCGCCTCCGCCGCCTTGCGCAGCTTTGCGGCGCCGCGACCCGAGGGGCGGCTTAACGGCGACAATTCGCTGTTCAGGTTGACCGCGATCACCACGTCCGCCCCCAACGCACGGCAGAGCGACACCGGCACCGGGTTGACCAGCGCGCCGTCCACCAGCCAATGGTCGTCGCGCCGCACCGCCGGGAACAGGCCGGGCATGGCGGCCGACGCCTGCACCGCGCTGAGCATCGGTCCATCGCGCAGCCAGATCTCCCGTCCGGTGCCGAGGTCGGTGGCGACCGCGGCGAAGGGCTTGCGCAGCTGATCGATGGTGACTTCGGTGCGATGGTTGCGGAAGCGGTCGAAGGTGCGGTCGGCGGCCAGCAGCCCGCCGCGGCGGAAGGTCAGGTCGATGATGCCGAGCATGCCGAGCCAGCCCATGCTCTGCGCCCAGGCCTGCAACTCGTCCAGCTGGTCCGTCAGGTAGGCCGCGCCGACCACCGCGCCGATGGAGGTCCCGCAGATCACGTCGGGCTCGACCCCGATCTCCTCCAACGCGCGCAGAACGCCGATGTGCGCCCAGCCACGCGCCGCACCGCTGCCCAGGGCCAGTCCGATCTTCAGTCCGCTCACCGCCAGCACCTCATGTCTTGTGGGCTTGGTCAGGCTTGTCCGGCGCCGACGCGTCGATGGGTGTCCAAAGGGATTTGGAGCATCGGACCGTCGGTGGAAACCCTTCCATCCGGGGGACGCGGGACGCGCCCGGAGCCCTCCTCATGGGGGATGCCGAAAATTGTACCCGCTTTTGCCCTCTATTTGACTTGCATCAGTTTTTCTTCCGATTACCTGTGGCATTGCGATGGATGAAAGAGTTTCCGGGCGACGTTAACCAAACATCAACTGGAAGCGTCCAATGTCGCTCTCAACACGGACAATCAGGGATGGCGGAGGTTGCCATGGCCCAGGATCTCAAGAGTTTCAAGAAGGATTGGCAGCGCTGGTCGGCGGCGGAGAAGCTGACGGCGGTGGCCATCCTGATCGTCGCCGCGGTCGCGCTGGGCGGCCCGGTGACCATTCTGTTCTGATGTGCTCCGGGTGACCGGCGTATCCCGTCTCCTCACAGGAGGGAGGCGAGGGCCGCGATCCCAAACACTCCCAGCACCGCACCCGAGACGCGGTTGATCCACAGCATGGCGGCGGGCGTGACCCGGCGCCGGAGCGCCCCGACCGAGGCGCTGAGCCCCAACCACCACATCGCCGACCCGGTGAAGACGCCCGCCACGAGCAGGGCGGCCACGCCGGTGCTGCTCCCGTCGCCCGCCGACACGCCCAGCCCGCCGAACACCGCGGCGAAGCTGAGGATGGTCGCCGGATTGGCGAGGGTCAGCGCGAAGGTGGAGGCGTAGGCTCCGGCCAGACCACCGCCGCCGCGGGCGTCCGCGGCGCGCTCCGCCGGACGGGCGCGCAGGGTGCTCCAGCCCAGCCACAGCAGCATCAGCCCGCCGACCAGCTTCAGCGCCACCTGCGCGCTCAGGAGCGCGTCGGTGACCAGAACCACCCCGAAGCCGGCGATGGCGCCATAGACCGCGTCCGCGCTGGCCGCGCCGAGTCCGCTGACGAAGCCATGCGCCGGCCCGTCGGCCAGGGTGCGCCGGATGCACAGAAGCCCGATCGGCCCGACCGGGGCCGCGATGCTGAATCCGATGATCAAGCCCTTCAGCAGGGCGGGCAGCGTGTCCATGGCGGGTGCTCCGGGTGGCTCAATCTGAAGCGATGGGAAGGATCGGCGTTTCCTTGACCGAGGAGAGCGCGATCACGGTGTGGGAGCGCACGACGCCGGGCAGGGCCTTCAGCCGGTCGGACAGGAAGCGCTCCAGCGCCTCCGTGTCGGCCACGCGCACCTTGAGCAGATAGGACCAGTCCCCGGTGACGTGGTGGCACTCCTGAACCGCCGGCGTGGCGCGCATGGCGTCGCGGAAGGGCGCGTCATGCTCCGGACGGTCGAGCAGCACTTCGACGAAGGCAAGCACATCAAGGCCGGCGGCCTTGGGCGACAGCCGTGCCCCCCAACCCTGGATCACGCCGTTGGCCTGCAGCTTCTTCAGCCGCTCGTTCACGGCGGACACCGAGAGTCCGGCCGCCGTCCCGATGTCGGCGTAGGAAGCGCGTCCGTCCTGCTGGATGTGCGCAATGATTTTGCGGTCTGTATCGTCCATAGCCGCAATAATTGCTGATTATACAGGTGACGACAAGTCAATTTTCGGATCAGTCGCCCATCCGGCGGAAATCCGGCTTGCCGGCGCCGCAGCGTGGGCAGAACCAATCCGCCGGCAAATCCTGAAAGGCGGTGGCCGCCGGCGCGCCGTGCTCCGGGTCGCCGTCGCGGGGGTGATACTCGTAGCCGGGGCAGTCACCGCCGCCGCACCGCCAGATTTCGGACAGGCGCGGGTCCTCGGCCCGCGTGGGGCGGACGAACAGGGCGAGGATAACGGCGGGGATCAGGCGCAAGGCGCCACGCCGCTGAAGGGGGCGGGGAAGAGTGGGCATGGCGGAGAGCATCCGGCGGATCGAGGTGCCGCACTATGCTCCGCGATCCTTTGCGGGATGATGACGGTCGTGGAGCGAAAGGAAACGAAGGGGAGCGGGTCAGCGCCGCCGCGGCGTCTTGCCCTTGAGATGGGCGCGCTGGAGCTTAGCGCCGGCCAGATCCGCCCCATCCAGGTCGGCGTTCTCCAGATCGGCGTCGGTCAGGTTCGCCTGAACCATGCGGGAGTCGGTCAGCATGGCCTGCCGCAGGTCGGCGCCCATCAGATTGGCGGCCCAGGAGCGGCCGGTGGGACGCCCGCTGGGGTCCTTGATCTCGGCGGGGCCAAGGTTGACCCGCGTCAGGTCGGCCCCGGCCAGCCGGGCGAAGCTCAGGTTGGCGCCGGACAGGTCGGCCCCCATCAGGTTCGCGCGCTCCAGATTGGCGCCGGACAGGTCGGCCATCATCAGCCGGGCGCCGGTCAGCGCCGCGTCGGACAGGTTGGCGCCGCGCAGCGAGGCCGCGCTGAGATTGACGCCGCGCAGGTCGGCGCGGCTGAGGTCGGTCCCATCCAGTTCGGCGCGCTCGCCACGCTGGCCGACGCTGTCGATCCAACGTTCATGGTCAAAGATCGCCCGCTGGATTTCCGATCCCATGCTGTCGATCGGGCGGGTCAGACAGGCGGAGCCGAGCTTGGCCTGCGAGAGGTCGCAATCGACCATCCGTGTACCGACCAGATCGGCGTTGTCGAAGGTGCAGCCATCCAGCAGGGCGCCGGTCAGGTTGGCCCCGTTCAGCCGCGCGCCCGACAGGTTGGCGTCGGTCAGCACCGCGCCGGTCAGGTCGGCGTTCTGAAGCACCGCCCCGCACAGGTCGGCTTCCGTCAGGTTGGCACCGGCCAGCACGGCGCCGGTCAGGTCGGTCGGAATGCCGCCCTCCGCCGTGGCGCCGCCCTGAAGGCGGGCCAGGGCGGTCCGGTGGGTTTGCCGGGTGGCTTCGGCGTCCTGGGCGTCGGGCTGAGCGTCCGGGCCTGTGCCACGGCGGGCGCCGCCGCCCGGTTCCAGCGTTCCGGCGCGCAGATCGGCACCGCGCAGGTTGGCGTTCGAGAAATCGGCGGAGCGCAGCCGGGCACCGCGCAGATCCGTCTGCATGAGATTGGCGCGCGTCATGTCCGCATCGCGAAGATCCACGCCGAACAGGTCGGCGCCGGCCAGATTGGTGCCGCTGAGCCGGCAGCGCGCCAGCTTCGCCCCGACCAGCCGGGCGCCGCGCAGGTCCCGCTGGGCCAAGTCGGCGCCCTCCAGGTCGGCAAGCGCCAGATTGGCGCGCGCACCGCCCGGCTGGCCCTTGATCCAACGGGCATGCCGGTCCAGCACCTCGGCCAACTGATCGGGCCGAAGATAGGAGGGTGCCGGCGCAGGGGCGGTGGCGACGGGGGGCACGGGCAGGATTCTGACGGGAGTTGTTTTCGCTATCCAAACTATGGGGGTAGATTCCTTACCGAAGGCTAAACGGTAAAGGTCGCGGCGCTACCCCTTATGGTTGCCGTTTTTTACCCTGACCTTGTCACGATCGGTTCCAGTGTGAGACTCGGGCGAATCGGAAGCGCGGTGCGCTGTGTTTCAGCGCTGTAACGCACCCGTCGCCTTGCCGGCCATCGCACGGCCGCCCTGGCAAGCCCAGGAAACACGGGCCTTTTAAAGACATTAACCATTGGTTTCTTGACAGAAGCGGGGGCTCTGCCGCCAAAAGTCATCGGACAAAAAGGGGGTGCTCTGCGCGCAGCCCCGTTCGGGACCCCATGGAGGCATGATGACCGAGGCCAAATTCCAACCGACCCCAGCAGCCAAGCTCGGCCGGAGGGAACTGTTGCGCATCGGTCTGGCGACGGCTGCCGCCGGGATGGTGATGGCCCCGGAGGTGTCGGAGGCGGCGTTGCGCGCCCCTCCGCGGCAATTGGTCCTGCTCAACCTCCACACTGGCGAGCGGGTGCGGGCGGAATACTGGTCCAAGGGCCGCTACCAGCGCGATGGCCTGCGCGAGATCAACCACCTCCTGCGCGACCACCGCACCGGTGCGGTGCATCCCATCGACCCGAAGCTTCTGGACCTGCTGCACGCCCTGACCCGCAAGGTCGGCAGCAAGACTCCGGTTCACATCATCTCCGGCTACCGCTCCCCCGAATCCAACGCGTGGCTGCGTGAACAGGACGGCAGCGGCGTCGCCCAGAACAGCTTCCACATGCAGGGCAAGGCCATCGACCTGCGGGTGCCCGGCCTGCCGTTGCGCACCCTGCAACGCGCGGCGCTCAGCCTGCGCGGGGGCGGGGTGGGCTATTACCCGGACAGCAATTTCGTCCACGTGGACGTCGGTCCGAAGCGCCAGTGGGCATCCTGACCGGCCTTCCGTGAGGAAACGAAAAAGCCCCCGCCGGTCGGACGGGGGCTTTTTCTTTGGCGGAACCTTGTTTGACTGGGTCGCCTTACTCGACGGTGACCGACTTGGCGAGGTTGCGCGGCTGGTCGACGTCGGTGCCCTTGAGCACGGCGACGTGGTAGGCCAGCAGCTGGACCGGGATGGCGTAGAGCAGCGGGGCGACCAGCGGGTCGCAGGCCGGAAGCTCCAGCGACCAGCGGACCTTGTCGGACAGCTTGTCGATGCCCTTCTTGTCGGCGATCAGCAGCACCTTGCCCGACCGCGCGCAGACCTCCTGGACGTTGGACACGGTCTTTTCGAACAGGTTGTCCGACGGCACCAGGACGATCACCGGCACGCTCTCGTCGATCAGCGCGATGGGGCCGTGCTTCAGTTCACCCGCCGCGTAACCTTCGGCGTGGATGTAGCTGATTTCCTTGAGTTTCAGCGCGCCTTCCAGAGCCAGCGGGTACATCGCGCCGCGGCCCAGATACAGCACGTCGCGGGCCTCCGCGACCTCCTGCGCCAGCTCGTGCAGGCGCTCGTCGTGGGCCAGAACGTCGGCGGCGCGGGCCGGCACCTCGCGCAGGGCCTGCGCGATCTGCTGCATCCGCTCCGCCGGGATCACGCCGCGGGCGTGACCGACCGTAACCGCCAGACAGGCCAGCGTGGTCAGCTGAGTCGTGAAGGCCTTGGTCGAGGCGACGCCGATCTCCGGGCCTGCCATGGTGTAGAGCACCGCGTCGGACTCGCGCGCGATGGTGCTTTCCGGCACGTTGACGATGGACAGGATCTTCTGGCCCTGGCGCTTGCAGTAGCGCAGAGCCTCCAGCGTATCCAGCGTCTCGCCCGACTGGCTGATGAACAGGGCCACGCCGCCCTCGGGCATCGGCGCTTCGCGGTAGCGGAACTCCGAGGCGATGTCGACCTCGACCGGCAGGCGGGCCAGCGTCTCGAACCAGTATTTCGCGACCACGCCGGCGTAATAGGCGGTGCCGCAGGCGACGATGGTCAGCTTCGTCGCCTTGGCGATGTCGAAGCTGGTCTCCGGCAGGGTGACGCGGCCGGTCTCCGGGTTGATGTAGGCGTTCAGCGTGTCGCCGATGACCTGCGGCTGCTCATAGATCTCCTTGAGCATGTAGTGCCGGTAGCCGTCCTTGCCGATCAGGGCGCCGGACAGGGCGGTGGTCTTGACCGGACGCTCCACCACCGCGTCGGTGGCGTCATGGATCACGGCGGCGGTGCGGGTCAGTTCCACCCAGTCGCCGTCCTCCAGATAGCAGATGCGGTTGGTCAGCGGCGCCAGCGCGAAGGCGTCGGAGGCGAAATACATCTCCCCCTCGCCGTAGCCGACGGCCAGCGGCGTGCCGTGGCGGGCGCCGATCAGCATGTCCTCCCGGCCGGAGAACAGCAGCACCAGCGAGAAGGCGCCGGTGAAGCGCTTGAAGGAGGCGGAGGCGGCCTCGACCGGACCCAGCCCTTCCTTCTCCATGTAATAGGTGACGAGGTGGGCGATCACCTCGGTGTCGGTGGCGCTTTCGAAGACGTAGCCGTGCTCGATCAGCTCGGTCTTCAGCTCCTGGTAATTCTCGATGATGCCGTTGTGCACCACGGCCACGCGGTGGGTGGCGTGCGGGTGGGCGTTGTTCTCGGTTGGGCCGCCGTGGGTGGCCCAACGGGTGTGACCGATGCCGATCACGCCCGGCAGCGGGGCCTCGCGCAGCTTGGCGTCGAGGTTGATCAGCTTGCCCTCGGCGCGGCGGCGCTCGATGCCGCCCTTGACCAGCGTGGCGACGCCGGCGCTGTCGTAACCACGGTACTCGAGGCGGCGGAGACCCTCGACAAGACGGGGGGCCGCGTCATGCGTGCCGATGATGCCGATGATGCCACACATGAACCTGCAACTCCTGAATGATGGCCGGGGCCGGGTGAACGGTCAACCGGGGCAATCTTACGCCTTTTTCGCTTTCTCGTTTTGCTTCCGTTCGCGGAAACGCTTGGCCCAGCCGGTGTAAGCCTGCTGGCGCCCGCGCGCAACGACCAGAGCGTCGCCCTCCACGTCGGTGGTGACCACGCTGCCTGCCCCGACGATCGCGCCGTCGCCCACCCTGACCGGAGCCACCAGCGCGGTGTTGGAGCCGATGAAGGCCCCGGCGCCGATGTCGGTGTGGCTCTTGGCGTAGCCATCGTAATTGCAGGTGATGGTCCCGGCACCGATGTTGGCCTTCGCCCCCACCCGCGCGTCGCCGATGTAGGTGAGGTGGTTGACCTTGGCGCCGGCCTCGATCTTCGCGTTCTTGATCTCGACGAAGTTGCCGATGTGGGCGTCCGGGCCGATCTCCGCCCCCGGGCGCAGGCGGGCGTAGGGACCGACCTGGGCGCCGCTGTCCACCCGCACCTGCTCCAGATGGCTGAAGGCCTTGATCTCCACCCGGTCGGCGACGACCACGCCGGGGCCGAACACCACATGCGGGCCGACGATCACGTCGCGGCCGAGGCGGGTGTCCACGCAGAAGGTGACGCTGTCCGGGTCGGTCAGGGTGGCGCCGTTGTCCATGGCGGCCTTGCGCAGGCGGCGCTGGATCAGCTTCTCCACCTCCGACAACTCGGCGCGGGAGTTCACACCGACGACCTCCGCCGGGGCGGCCTCGACCACCGCGCAGGCCATGCCGTTGCTGCGGGCGATCTGCACCACGTCGGTGAGGTAGTATTCGCTCTTGGCGTTGCTGTTGCCGATGCGGCTGATCAGGTCGAACATCCGCGCGCCGTCGAAGGCCATCAGCCCGGCGTTGCACAGGGTGACCTGCCGTTCCTCCTCCGATGCGTCCAGATACTCGACGATCTTCTCAAGCCCGCCGCGGGCGTTCAGGATCAGGCGGCCATAGGCGCCGGGATCGTCGGGCCGCATGCCCAGAACGACGACCGCCGGGTCGCTCGACTGGCGCCGCGCGGCGACCATGGCGCGCAGCGTGTCCGGCGTGACCAGCGGCGTGTCGCCATAGAGCACCACCACGTCCCCGTCGAAGCCCTCCAGCAGGCCGAAGGCGGCGCGCACCGCGTCGGCGGTGCCGCGCTGCTCGTGCTGGACGGCGGTGGGGTAGGGGGCGACCGCGTCGGCCACATTGTCCATTCCGGGGCCGACCACCACGACCACATGGTCGGGGTCGAGCGCCCTCACCGCGGACAGGACGTGGCCGACCATCGGCTGGCCGGCGACGCGGTGCAGGACCTTCGGCAGGTCCGACTTCATGCGGGTGCCTTTGCCGGCGGCGAGAATGACGCAGGCGAGCGGGCGGTGCTGAGTCATCGGATATCCCTGCAGTATTGGAAACGGGTTATGGCGGACGGGCGGAAAAGCATGCGCATCAAAATCCGGACAAAACGTCTGTCTTCCGCCATTCAGTGCCACATCCGGTGCCAGGACCCCAAGTCAACTTTTGTGTCAATCTGACATACACAAATCGCGGCCCAAGGGTGTACGCACCCCGCGCCGCCGGTGCCGAAGGGCCTATGCCGGCGGTGGATTGCGGGAACAGGGGCTCGCCGCCGGGAGAAGGGCGTGCTATCGAAAGGGGTATCCGCCCGTCTTCGCGTCACCATGGGACTTCTGCCGATGTCTGCCGCGCCCACCGCCATTCCCTTCTCCGCGGTCGTCTTCGACCTCGACGGCACGCTGATCGACAGCGCGCGGGACATGACCCGCGTCCTCAACCGCACACTGTCCCGCTTCGCGCGACCCGCCGTCAGCGAGGAGCAGGTGCGCGGCATGGTGGGCGACGGCTCGGCCGCCCTTGTCCGTCAGGCCTTCGCGGCGACCGGCGACGCTCTGACCGACGAGGCGCTGCGGACGGCCCTGGCCGACTATCTGGACGCCTATTTCCAGGACGACGAACCCCCGATGCTCTATCCCGGCGTCCCGGAAACACTGGCGGCGCTGGCGGCGAACGGCGTGAATCTGGGGCTGTGCACCAACAAGCCGGAGCGGATCACCCGCAAGCTGCTGGACTCGCTGGGCCTGTCGTCGCTGTTCGGCGCGCTGGCCGGCGGCGACACGCTGCCGGTGAAGAAGCCCGACGGGCGCCATCTGTCCTGGGTGGTCGAGGCATTGGGTGGCGGCAGTGCCGCGATGGTGGGGGACAACCGCAACGACGTTAAGGCCGCCCGCGCCGCCGGAGTGCCGGTGGTGGCGATGACCTACGGTTATCCCCGCATGCCGGTGCAGGATTTGGGCGCCGACATCCTGCTCGACCGCATCGCCGATCTGCCGGACGCCCTGCGGCGGCTGGGCGGCTGAGCGGCCGGCCGGGCTGCCAAGGCCGGCGAGGGCTTCGCCGTAGGTCTCCTTCTTGTCATGGTTAACGAGAGATTAACGGTGGCTAACGAAAGGTAAATGTAGTTGGATGGGTGCATCGAATGGTGGTGAGCGAAGGAGACACCCGATGGCCCAGATCCTTGCCTTCCCCGGTAAGACCCAGACCGGCAACACCCTCTCCGCCGACGTTCTGTCCATCGAAGGCCACACCGCCAACTTTACCCCGGCCAACAGCCAGATCGACTCGGCCACCGCCGACTTCGATCGGATGATGGCTCACCACAGCGACCTTCAGCGCAAGATGGCCGAGTTCAACCGCCTGTGCGAACAGGCGCTGGCCGAGCGGCCCATGGCCGAGTTGCTGTACCATCCCACCGCCTGCAGCGGCAGCGTTGGGCGCGCCTGACCCGTCAACGAAGCGGTGACGGCGCCGGTTCGGCGGGACGTTCCGCCGTCTGGTCGGTTTTGCGGGTGGCGATGAGGTGGACGACGACCCCGCCGAATCCGCTGTCGGTTTCCAACCGGACGGGCAGGGGCGGGCCGTCCCCTTCCACCGGAGCGATCCACAGATCGACGGGCGGGCGTTCCTCCCGGCCTCCGCCGCGCTGCCAGAAAGGTTGGCGCGGCGTGCGCTCGTAGCCGGCGATCGGCTTGTGGGACACCCGGCATTGCCGCGCCGCGCCCGAGAACACCGAATGGCGCGATGCCCCGACTGTGGTCATCCCCCGATCCGTGAAGATCATGTCGTACCGGCGGCGCCCGTCATAGATGGGCACCGTGCGCTGGCATCCTTCGCCGTGAAGCCCGGCGAGCAGCATTTCCAAGACACCGCTCAACGGATCGCGGGTCTGCCGAGTGAGTTCTTCGGGGACGGGGTCGCGGTCCTCCTCCTCCGGGGGCGGGGAGACCTGCGTGCGAACGCGGCCGTCCGCCCCATAACCCAAGCTGACGGTCCGCGGGGAGCCGCGCAGAACGCCGGACTGGGTATGGCGGATCGGGGCGACGCCATCCGGCCCGACCGTGCCGACGCTCAAGGATTGCGTTTCCCAGGGAAAGAGGCGCCCCAGAAAGCCGTCCGTCGCGGCGTTGACCTGGACGCTGTAGCGGCCCTCGGTCAGGGTCAGTTCCGCCCGCGCGTCGAGCACGGCCACGCCACCGACATGGACGCGGTAGTCCAACTGCCAGCGCTGCGCCAGGGCGGGCAGGGGGAACAGACCGGAGAACGTCGCGCACATTCCTGCGATGAGGCCGGCGACGAGGGCGGCCGAGGGACGCCTGATAGGGGGCCGGGTGGGAAGCGCAATCCGGTGCGTCATGTCCATTGGCTCATCGGGGGCTCCGGGCGGAAGGGCTTCTTTGATATTGGTGTGAAACAGGTGCTTGACAGGAGGGGGCGGGGCCTTTAGAAACCCGCCTCACCGCAGCGGTGGCAACGACGCGACAGCGAAACGAGCTTGATGCCGACGCGGTTTTACTGGGATGGGCGCATAGCTCAGCGGGAGAGCACACCCTTCACACGGGTGGGGTCGTAGGTTCAATCCCTACTGCGCCCACCATCCCAAGGTCCGATGGTTCATGGGCTTTGCGGATGGTACCATCCCCTCCATCGTAAGGGCCGGTCAAGATCGGGGTCCGTCGGGCCTCGTGTTTCCGTCTCTGCGGTGCGTCAGCGGTTGTTTCTTTGGGATGGGCGCATAGCTCAGCGGGAGAGCACACCCTTCACACGGGTGGGGTCGTAGGTTCAATCCCTACTGCGCCCACCATCCCAAACAACGCCTCTTCTCCCAGACATCGTTGGAATTCGCCAGTAATGGGTCGTCGCGCCGGTTGCGTGGCCCTGTGCTTGGACGCAACACCACAAAATACCCTTGCCCAATCGCGTGTGCCTTTTTGAGACGAACGCCACCGCAGTTGATTCAGATCAGCTACAGCGCGTGGGGTTTTCGTTTATCGCTTCCAGCATCCGATTTGCTCAATCATCTGGAAGCAGTGACATGGAAGATACGCGCGTGACCCTTCTCGCCCTCGGCCTGCTGGTCGTGGCGCTCGTCGTGATCCTCGGTTCGGTGGTCCTGTCTCCGGCCACCCTGGTCCTCCTGGCCACGCTCGGCGCCTGGGTGAACCTGACCTATCTGGTCGTCGTCACGCTGATGCGCTGACCCCGCCCGCGGGCGGGAGACCGCGCGGTCCGACCCGCCCGCAGGATGGAAAAATTTCAAATTCGGGCTCGCCCGGTTAATTCCATGACTGGACAGCGCCGATCCGGCGGTTTATCCCAGCGCCGTTTATGACGCCTGTGGAGCACCCGCCATGACCTCCCTCGCCGCCGCCCGCCTGCCGGAGTCGGAACAGCCCCTGCCGATCGTCCGCAGCGTGGACGATCTCCGCGCCCAGGTCGCCGCCTGGCACCGCGACGGCAAGACGGTGGCCCTGGTGCCGACCATGGGCGCGCTGCACGACGGCCATCTCGCTTTGGTGCGCCGCGCGCGGGAACTGGCCGACCAGGTGGTCGCCAGCGTCTTCGTCAACCCGACCCAGTTCGCCCCGCACGAGGACTTCGACCGCTACCCGCGCGATGAGGCCGGGGATTCGCGCAAGCTCGCCTCGGCGGGCTGCCATCTGCTCTACGCCCCCACGGTGCGCGCGATGTATCCGGAGGGCTTCGCCACGGCCATTTCGGTCGGCGGCCCGGCGGAGGGGCTGTGCGGTACCTTCCGGCCGCAGATGTTTGGCGGCGTCGCCCTGGTCGTGACCAAGCTGTTCCTGCAGGCCCAGCCCGACGTGGCGGTGTTCGGGGAGAAGGATTACCAGCAGCTCATGGTCATCCGCCGCTTCGCCCGCGATCTCGACATCCCGGTGCGGGTGGAGGGGCTGCCGACGGTGCGCGAGGCTGACGGGCTCGCCATGTCCTCGCGCAACGCCTATTTGTCCGCCGACGAGCGCGCCCGCGCGCCGGAGCTGAACCGCGCGCTTCTCGACGCCGCCTCGGCGCTGGCCGGCGGGGCGGAGGCCGACACGGTGCTGGAGGCGGTGCGGGCGCGCATCACCGCCGCTGGGTTCGGCTCCATCGACTATGTCGAGCTGCGCGACGCCGACACGCTGGCACCGGTGACCCGCGTGGAGCGTCCGGCGCGCCTGCTGGCCGCCGCCTGGATGGGCAAGGCCCGCCTGATCGACAACGTCCTGGTCCTTCCGGCGTAACCGCCGACCTCTCTTCCCCGGTCCGCACGGCTTCCCCACACAACGGGAAGGATCGCAGAGCGGGCGAGGTGCCCTATACTCTCTGCCGACCGCGCGGCCGACCGCGAGGCCGCGCGCAAGAAACGAGGGAAGGAAGGCACCATGCCGTACGATTCCGTGGACACCGCCCGCCGTCTTGGGTTGAAGGACGCCGAGCTGCTGCGCTTCCAGTGCTTCGTCGATGGCCGGTGGGTCGACGCCGACAGCGGCAAGACCGTGGAGGTGACCAACCCTGCCGACGGCAGCGTCCTGGGCAGCGTGCCGATGATGGGCGCGGACGAGACGCGCCGGGCCATCGACGCCGCCGAACGCGCCTGGCCGGCCTGGCGCGCCCTGACCGCGAAGGAGCGCGCGAAGACCCTGCGGACGTGGTTCGACCTGATGATGGCGAACCAGGAGGATATCGCCCGCATCATGACGGCCGAGCAGGGCAAGCCGCTGGCCGAGGCGCGGGGGGAGGTGGCCTACGCCGCGTCCTTCATCGAATGGTTCGGCGAGGAGGGCAAGCGCGTCTACGGCGACACCATCCCGCAGCATCTGCCGGGCCGCCGCATCGTCGTGACGAAGGAGCCGATCGGCGTCACCGCCGCCATCACGCCGTGGAACTTCCCGGCGGCGATGATCACCCGCAAGGCCGGTCCGGCGCTGGCCGCCGGCTGCCCGATGGTCATCAAGCCGGCGACCGCCACCCCGTTGACCGCGCTCGCCATGGCGGTGCTGGCGGAGCGGGCGGGCATTCCGGCGGGCATCCTCAGCGTCGTGACCGGCTCCGCCCGCGCCATCGGCGGCGAGATGACCGGCAACCCGACGGTGCGCAAGCTGACCTTCACCGGCTCCACCGAGATCGGCAAGGAGCTGATGGCCCAATGCGCCGGCACGGTGAAGAAGATCTCGCTGGAGTTGGGCGGCAACGCGCCCTTCCTGGTCTTCAACGACGCCGACCTCGACGAGGCGGTGAAGGGCGCCATCGCGTCCAAATACCGCAACACCGGCCAGACCTGCGTCTGCGCGAACCGGCTGCTGGTGCAGTCCGGAGTCTACGACGCCTTCGCGGCCAAGCTGGCCGAGGCGGTGAAGGCGCTGAAGGTCGGCCCCGGCCTGACCACGGAGGGGGCGCAGCAAGGGCCGCTGATCGACATGGCCGCGGTGGAGAAGGTCGAGGACCACATCCGCGACGCCACGGAGAAGGGCGCCCGCGTGGTGCTGGGCGGCAAGCGGCATGAGCTGGGCGGCAGCTTCTTCGAACCGACCATCCTCGCCGACGTGACTCCGGCGATGAAGGTGGCGCGCGAGGAGACCTTCGGCCCGGTCGCCCCGCTGTTCCGCTTCGAGACGGAGGAGGAGGCCGTGCGCATGGCCAACGCCACCGAGTTCGGTCTCGCCGCCTACTTCTACAGCCGCGACATCGGCCGTGTCTGGCGGGTGGCGGAGGCGCTGGAATACGGCATCGTCGGCATCAACGAGGGCATCATCTCCACCGAGGTCGCTCCCTTCGGCGGCATGAAGGAAAGCGGAATCGGCCGCGAGGGTTCCAAGTACGGCATCGAGGATTACTTGGAAATCAAGTATTTGTGCATGGGCGGCATCAGAGGCTGAATGCCGGGCGCTGACTTCAAGTAAAAAGGCGGGGCTGGTCGCGCGACGCGCTTTGACCAGCCCTGTTTTTTTATCTAGAATAAATCATCGTTAAATTTACCCATACCCCAATCAGGGGAATAGTGGGGGAAAGGCAGCCCGGTGCGGTTCCTGCTGCGGCGCTCCGATGGGGAATCGGTGTCCCTGATGCCCGTCCTCGTCGCGGTGGCCCTGGTGCTGCTTGCCGCGCTGGGCACCTGGACCGTGGTCTCCGTCAAATCCGGGGCCCGTAGCACCGGTGGCGACGGCAAGCCGCAGAAGACTTACGCATCCTTGCCGACGATGACCTTCACGCTGGGGGGCAGCGACGCGCGTCTGGTGGACATCCGCATTCTGCTGGAGATCGAGCCCACGGGGGACCCGAACCCGGCTACCCCCTTCGTTCCCCGCATCGCCGACCAGATGGCCGACCGGCTGCGCCAGATTGAGCCGGGCCAGTTGAGCGGGGCCGAGGGCGCCAACCTGATCAAGAACACCGTGGCGAGCGTGATGAAGCGCGAGGCGCAAGCCATTCGCGTGCGCGAGGTGCTGCTGGAGCGGATGGTGGTGCGGTAGGAGAGGGCATTGGCGCCGCTTGTGCCCCCTCCCTAACCCTCCCCTGCGAAAGCGGGAGAGGGCCGGGGTGGGGGCAGCAGTGCCCCCAGGGAAAACGCCTTACTCCGCCGCCGCGCGGCGGTCGGCGTCGCGCTTCAGGCGGGCGCGCTTCAGCTCTTCGGCCAGCAGGAAGGCCAGCTCCAGCGCTTGGCTGGCGTTCAGCCGCGGGTCGCAGGCGGTGTGGTAGCGCAGCGCCAGCTTGTGATCGGTGATCGCCTGGGCGCCGCCCGTGCACTCCGTCACGTCCTGGCCGGTCAGCTCGAAATGGACGCCGCCGGCGTGGGTGCCCTCAGCCTCGTGCACCGCGAAGAAGTCGCGCGCCTCCGACAGCACCTTCTCCACCGGACGGGTCTTGTAGCCGCTGGAGGATTTGACGGTGTTGCCGTGCATCGGGTCGCTGGACCAGACGACGACGCGGCCCTCGCGCTGCACCTTGCGCAGCAGGGGCGGGAACTTCTCCGCCACCTTGTCGGCGCCCATGCGGACGATCAGGGTCAGGCGGCCCGGCTCGTTGGTCGGGTTCAGCAGATCGATCAGGCGGATCAGTTCGTCCGGATCGGTCGTCGGGCCGCACTTCAGGCCGATCGGGTTCTTCACGCCGCGCAGGAACTCCACATGCGCGCCGTCCAGCTGGCGGGTGCGGTCGCCGATCCACAGCATGTGGGCCGACACGTCGTACCAGTCGCCGGTGGTGCTGTCGACGCGGGTCATCGCCTGCTCGAACGGCAGCAGCAGTGCCTCGTGGCTGGTGAAGAACTCGGTCTCGCGGATCTGCGGGGTGGTCTGGGCGGTGATGCCGCAGGCCGCCATGAAGCCCAGCGTCTCGTCCAGCCGGTTGGCGATCTCGCGGAACTGCTCACCGGCGGGGGAGCGCTCGACGAAGCCCAGCGTCCACTGGTGCACCTTGTGCAGGTCGGCGTAGCCGCCCTGGGAGAAGGCGCGCAGCAGGTTCAGCGTGGCGGCGGCCTGGGTGTAGGCCTGCATCATGCGTTCCGGGTCGGGAACGCGTGCGTCCGGCGTGAAGTCGAAGCCGTTGATGATGTCGCCGCGGTAGGACGGAAGCTCGATCCCCTCCAGCACCTCGGTGTCGGCGGAGCGCGGCTTGGCGAACTGCCCGGCCATGCGGCCCACCTTCACCACCGGTATGGCCGCGCCGAAGGTCAGCACGACGGCCATCTGCAGCAGGACGCGGAAGGTGTCGCGGATGTTGTTCGGATGGAACTCCGCGAAGCTCTCCGCGCAGTCGCCGCCCTGGAGCAGGAAGGCGTTGCCGGCGGCGGCGGCGGCGAGGCTGTCCTTCAGCCGGCGCGCCTCGCCGGCGAAGACGAGCGGGGGATAGGAGGACAGGCGCTGCTCCACCGCTTCGACCTTGGACGGGTCCGGATAGGTCGGAAGCTGCTTCGCCGGCTTCGACCTCCAGCTGTCGGGGGACCAACGCTCAACCATGACGCCCGCTCTTTCCTTGTGCTAAGGGTTCCGCCCGGGGCCGGATGACGGCCGGAGGGGTAATCTGTATAGCGGTCTCCGAGAAATTTTTCCATAGTTTCGACCGCAACTTCCGCAATGGATGATGTGGCGCGGTGCCCGAAAAAGCGCGCTGGCCGGGCCATCCGGTCGGGGCCTATACAGACGGATACGCAGGTGTGCGGAAGGGTTGAACGGGTGAAACCATCCTCCTGGGGTCAGGCGGCCTCCGTCTATCTTGACCGGCGCGTTCTGGCCATTCTGTTCCTCGGCTTTTCGGAAGGGCTGCCGCTGGCGTTGACCGGGTCCACCCTGTCGATCTGGCTGCGCGAGGGCGGCGTCAGCAAGACCGCCATCGGCCTGTTCGCGCTGGTCACCATGCCCTACGCGCTGAAATTCGTCTGGGCGCCTCTGATCGACCGGTTGCGCCTGCCGGTGATGACCCGCCTGTTCGGGCGGCGGCGCGGCTGGGCGCTGGTGGCGCAGGCCGGGCTGATGGCGGCGCTGATCGGGCTGGGCAGCACGAACCCGGTGGCCGACCTGTGGTGGACCGCCATGCTGGCCGTGGTCGTCGCCTTTTTCTCGGCCAGCCAGGACATCGTCGTCGACGCCTACCGCGTCGAGGTGCTGGAGGAGCGCCAGCAGGCCGCCGGTGCGGCCATCCTCGTGCTCGGCTACCGCTTCGGCATGCTGGCGGCGGGGGCGGGGGCCCTGTACCTCGCGGAATTCTTCGGCTGGCACGTCGCCTACTACGTCATGGCGGGGCTGGTCGCGGTCGGCATGGTGACGATCCTGCTGAACCGCGAGCCGAAGGTCGCGGACACCGCGGAGTCCAACGCGCGGGAACGGCATGTGGCCGACTGGCTGGCCGCGCGCCCGGACCTGACGGGGTGGAAGGCGGATCTGCTGGCCTGGGTCTACGGCGCGGTCGTGGCGCCCTTCGTGGAGTTCATGACCCGTCCGGCCTGGGCGGCGGTCCTGCTGTTCATCGCCTGCTACAAGCTGGGGGACGTGCTGGCGGGGGTGATGTCGGCGCCCTTCTACGTCGATCTCGGCTTCGAGAAGACGGAGATCGCCAACGTCACCAAGCTGTTCGGCGTGTGGGCGACGATCATCGGCGGGCTGATCGGTGGTGTGCTGGTCGGGCGCATCGGCGTGTTGCGCGGGCTGCTGGTCGGCGGGCTGATGCAGATGCTGTCCAACCTCGGCTACGTCATGCTGGCGCAGGTCGGGCACGACGTGTCGGCGCTGGCGGTGACGGTGGCTCTGGAGAACGTTTGCGGTGGAATCGCGACGGCGGCCTTCGTCGCCTATCTGTCGAGCCTGTGCAACACGGCCTACACGGCCACGCAATACGCGCTGCTCAGCAGCTTCTACAAGCTGGGCGGGGACCTGTTCGGGGCGTCGTCCGGCTGGCTGGCCGAGCGGATGGACTGGAGCAGCTTCTTCCTGCTGTCCACCGGAGGGGCAGTGCCGGGGCTGCTGGTTCTGCTGTGGCTGATGACGCGGCCAAGGCGGGACGAGGCGGTGGTGAAGGCCTAATTCCTTCTCCCCTCTGGTGAGAAGGTCAGGATGAGGGGGCGGCCGTGAAGCCGAACTCCTTGACTCCTTGCAGAGCGTGGACGCCCTGACGGACGCCCCCTCACCCCAGCCCTCTCCCCAGGGGGGAGAGGGGGATCGGGCCTTACTTCACCGGGGTCATTTTGCCGGAGCCGGGGCCGGCGCCGAGGTCGGCACCCGTCACCGGGTTCACGTCGGTGCGCGACATGGTGCGCTTGGCGGCCTCGTTGACGGCCTTCATCTCTTCCGCCGCCAGCCGGACCGAGGGGTTGCCGTCACCGCCGCTGACCGGGGCCTGGTCGGGGGTGATGTTGACGAACTCCCACTGCTCGCCCTGGTTCCACGGGCCGCGCATGTCGCCGTCGCCCTGGCTCATGTTGTAGTACTTGTCGGTGTATTCGGGGTTGCCCGGCAGCTTGCCCGGCGGGAAGTTGTTCTCGATGGAATAGAGCGCCTTCTCGAACATCTTCTGGTGGGCCACCTCGCGGGTCATCAGGAAGGTCAGCGCGTCCTTCACACCCGGATCGGGGGTGATGTTGATGAGGCGCTCATAGATGATCTTGGCCCGCGATTCCGCGGCGATGTTGGAGCGCAGGTCGGCGGTCGGCTCGCCGATGCTGTCGATGTAGCCGCCGGTCCACAGCTGCCCCGCGGAGTTGGTCAGGGCCGGGCCACCGCCGTAGAGCAGGGCCAACGTGTGGCTGCCGTTGCCTTTGGCGATGTCGGCGTAGAGATCGGTGACCTCCTCCGCGCCCTCGGCCAACTTGCCCTTCACGCCCTTGGTCAGCATGGCGACGATGCTGCCGATGATCTCCAGATGGCTCAGTTCCTCGGTCGCGATGTCGATCAGCATGTCCTTGCGGCCCGGGTCCTCGTCGGAAAGGCCCTGCGTGAAGTAGCGCAAGGCCGCCGCCAACTCGCCCTGGGGACCGCCGAACTGTTCCAGCATCAGGCTGGCCAGCTTCGGGTCCGGTTCGGCGACGCGGACCGTGTACATCAGGTTCTTGTTGTGCATGAACATGCGTAGGAGCCCTCCCGCTGCCTGGATGAAGGATGGGAGGCAACGGCTTCCGCGGGGGTGCTTGACCGCCGCCGTGATCGCCGCCGCCATCGTCGTGTGCCCTCAACACAGGCTTCTTAGAAGCGTTCCAGGAAATCAGGCTCCTGACCTTTGGTTTTATGTCCGATCGTCAGGACACCTTCTCGCGCATCAGGACGAACTCTTCCGCGGTAGAGGGGTGGAGGGCGATGGTGCGGTCGAAATCCCTCTTTGTGGCGCCGCAGTTCAGGGCGATGCCCAGCCCCTGGACGATTTCCGGCGCGTCCATGCCCATCATGTGGCAGCCGAGCACGCGCTGGCTCTCGCCGTCCACGACCAGCTTCATCAGGACGCGCTCGTCGCGGCCCGACATGGTGTGCTTCATCGGGCGGAAACCGGCCTTATAGATGTCTACCGTCGCGTGCTTCGCCCGCGCTTCCGCCTCGGTCAGGCCGACGGTGCCGAGCGGCGGGATGGAGAAGACGGCGGTCGGGATGTTGGCGTAGCTGATGCTGGTCGGGTTGTCGTTGAACAGCGTCTCCACGAAGGCGCGCCCCTCGGCGATGGCGACGGGGGTCAGGGCCATGCGGTCGGTCACGTCGCCCACGGCGAAGATGTTGTCCACATTGGTGCGCGAATACTCGTCCACCCGGATCGCCCCGCTCTCGTCAAGCGCGACGCCGGCGGCTTCCAGCCCGAGGTCGCGCGTGTTCGGACGGCGCCCGGTCGCCGCCATGACGAGGCCGGCGGAATGCTCCCGCCCCAGCTGGTCGATGACGGTGAAGCCGCCGGGGCCTTCCTCCACCTTCACCGGCTGAGTGCGGGTAAGGATGGTGATGCCGCGCTTGCGCATCTCCTGGGCCAGAGCGACGCGGATGTCGTCGTCGAAGCCGTTCAGAAGCTCCTCGCCGCGGATCATGATCGTGACCTCGGCGCCCAAGCCCCGGAAGATCCCGGCGAATTCGACGGCGATGTAGCCGCCGCCCAGGATGATGACCGAGTGGGGCAGGGTGCCGAGCTGCAACGCCTCGTTGGAGGTGACTGCGTGCTCGATCCCCGGAATCTTGGGCAGCGCCGGCCAGCCGCCGGTGGCGACCAGGATGTTCTTCGCGGTGTAGCGCTTGTTCGCCACCTCGACCGTGTGGCGGTCGATCAGCCGCCCGAAGCCGGTGTGCAGGGCGACCCCAGAGGTCTCCAGCATCCTGATGTAGATGCCGTTCAGCCGGTCGATCTCCGCGTCCTTGCGCCCGATCAGCGTGGCCCAGTCGAAGGCCGGCGTGGCGGTGGACCAGCCATAGGCGCTGGAGTCCTCGAAGGCGTCGCGGAACTGGGCGGCGTAGACCAGCAGCTTCTTCGGCACGCAGCCGCGGATGACGCAGGTGCCGCCGACCCGGCTGCCTTCGCAGATGGCGACCTTGGCCCCCATGGCCGCGGCCCGCCGGCTGGCCGCGACGCCGCCGGAGCCGGCACCGATGGTGAAAAGGTCGAAATCGAACTCGGCCACGGCCGTCTCCTTGCAATCCCAAGATCCGAACGGGACAGGAGTGTTCCCCATTCCGGAACGCCTGTCGAGCGTTGGCCGAGATGGCGGATCGAGGCGGCTGGCTGGCCTTCCCTCAGCGCATGACGAGTTCCTGGACCAGCACCTGACGGATCTTCATCGCGCCGAGTTCCTTCGCGGCGGTGCGCATCACCGCGTCCTTGACGTAGAAGGCGCCGTTGCGCCCGCGCAGTTCGCCGGGGTCGGTTTCCAGCATGACGTTGGTCATCGCGCTGGCGATGCGCGGCCCGTAGCTCTCCACCGTCTTGGCTGGGGCCGTCGGCTCCATGTCGAGCACCACGCGGACCCGCAGCTCGCGCAGCCGGTCGCCGTCGCTCAGCGTGAAGATCATCGCCGGCAGGCGCGCGTAATTGGCGGCGGTCCGCAGCGTGTCCCCCACCACACGCCCGGCCTGCGCCGTGCCGGGCTTCAGCAGGAAGGCCCCGCCGGTGCCCGCCGCAGCCAGGCCGGCCATGGTGCAGAGAAGCCCGACCACCACCCGGCGGCTCAGGCGGTCGAGCGTCGAGGTGGCTGCCGTCGAGGGGCCTGCCGCAATGTTCGGCGGATTCTGGCGGATTGTCCGGCTCATGCCGACCTCGTCGCTTTTCCCGGCACCGCAAGGGGGTGGCGCCTGTTCTTGGGTGTATAGTGGATGGGTAAAAGGAAGGCGTCAAATACAGGTATTTTATACTTTTTGGTGACAGCGCATTACAGTCAGGAACTGCGCATCTCTTCTCAGCTTCTTTGTGTTTGAAATGCGCCGGATTTCGTAGCGTATTTTCGGTAAATCACCATTGCTTGCGGCGGTTGGCCGTAGCGGATGAAGCCTCTTCCACCGGAGGGCCGGGGCGTATAATGCTGGTTTCTCAATCGGATTGCCGTTTCCGCCGTGGGGGCGGCCTCCGGACGTGATCGTCGCGAAGGGCAAGAGCGGGAAGACAAGGACATCGCCATGGACGAGACCAGGAACCAACCGCCGGCCAGTCACGCGCCCGCCAGCCATCCGCCCGCGTCGGCCATCACCGAATGGACCGACACCTATTTCAAGCGGACTAAGGAGGCGGTCGGGAAATTCGGTGACAAGAAGGTCACCTACGCCATCTTCATGCGCCGCCCGGTGGTCTGCGCGCCGCGACTCGCCATCGAATGGCTGGAGGCGGTTGCGCGGGAGCGCGGGTTCGACCTCGACATCGTCCTGAACTATCCGGAAGGAAAGTGGGTCGGTGCGGGCGAGCCGATCCTCTACATCACCGGCTCCTTCTACCATCTGGTCGACACCGAGACGATCATTCTGCAGAAGCTCGGCCCCGCCTGCGTCGGCGCCTACAACGCCTTCACCATGTGCGCCGACCTGCCGAAGACCGCCTTCCTCGCCATGGAGGCGCGCCACTGCGCCGGCACGGAGATGGAGGAGATGATGGCCTACGCCGCCTCGGTCGGGTCGGACCGGGCGAAGCGCAAGGTCGGCGCCAAGGGCTTCATCGGCAACGCCACCGACGCCACAGCCCATTTCTTCGGCCAGAAGAAGGGCATGGGCACGATGCCGCACGCGCTGATCGGCTACGCCGGATCGACCGTGCGGGCAGCGGAGATGTTCCACGAGACATTCCCCGAACTGCCTCTGACCGTCCTGGTCGATTACTTCGGGCGTGAGGTGACCGACGCGATGGAGGTCTGCCGCCGCTTCCCCGGCCTCGCCGCGCAGGGCAAGCTGGCGGTGCGGCTCGACACGCCGGGCGGGCGCTTCCTGGAAGGGCTGGACCCGCCGGGCTCCTACGCGGTGCTGGAGCGGCACGCCCCCCATTCCATCCGCGGCTATCGCGACGAGACGCAGCTCCGCTACCTGATCGGCACCGGCGTGTCGGCGGCGGCGATCCATTTCATGCGCGAGAAGCTGGACGAGGCCGGTTTCCCGGCGGTGAAAATCGTCGCCAGCTCCGGCTTCGGCCCGGCGAAGTGCCGCCTGATGGCGGAGGCCAACGCCCCTGTCGACATCATCGGCACCGGCAGCTATCTGCCCGAGCGCTGGACCGAGACCTACGCCACCGCCGACATCATCGAATATGACGGAGAGAAGCGCGTGAAGGTCGGCCGCGAGTTCCTGTTCCGGAAATAGCATCGTCGTTCAGCACGAAGAAAGCCCCTCCGCCGGCCACGCCGCGGAGGGGCTTTTGCGTTCAGCGGGTCAGCACCATCACCAGCCGTTCGACCGGCGTGTCGTTGACGAGGTGCGAATCGACGATCTCGTCGATGTCGGCGGGCGTTTCCGGGCGGTACCACAGGCCCTCCGGATAGACCACCATCAGCGGCCCGGCGGAGCAGAAGCCGAGGCAGCCGGTCCAGGCCATGCCGACGTCCAACAATCCCTTGGCCTGGATGCGCTGGCCGAGCTGTTCCCACAGCGGGTGGGCATTCTTCGCCGCACAGCTCCCGCGCGGGTGACCGGGCGGGCGTTGCTGGGAGCAACAGAAAACGTGGTGGCGGAACACCGGAGGAAGATCGAGGGACATCACAGGCTCCATAGGCCATAATTTAATTATGGTTATAGAGCTTGCTGCGGTGCAGCGCCACCGTTTAAAACGATTCCAATATGTCAGGCATCCTCAGCCAGCCGCAGGCCGGTGAAGGACAGGCGGGACTCCGGCCGCAGGTAATGCCGGGTCGTCGGGTTGGCGTGGTCGAAGGGGGTGACGCAGCTGCCGCCCCGCAACACCATGCGGTTGATCATGAAGCGGCCATGAACGGCCTCGTCCACCCCGTCCGGTAGACGGTAGCCGGGATAGGGGGCGAAGGGGCTGCGCGTCCATTCCCAAACGTCGCCGAACAATTGCCACGGGCCGTCGCCGTGGCAGGTGCTGGGGCGCGGGTGGCGGTTGCCGGTGCCCAGCAGGTTGCCCATGCTGTCGCAGCGGGACGCCAGGGCCTCCCATTCGGCTTCCTCGGGCAGACGCTTGCCGGCCCAGCGGGCGAAGGCGTCGGCCTCGAACCAACTGACATGGCAGACCGGCTCGGCGGGATCGAGCGGGCGCATGCCGTAGAGGGTGAAGATCTGCCACGCGCCGTCGCGCCATTCCCAGTAAAGCGGGGCCTGCCACCCCTCGGTCTGCACCGCCTCCCAGCCATCGGCGAGCCAGAGCGCGCGTTTCGCGTAGCCCCCATCCTCGATGAAGTCCCGGAAGGCGCCGCAGGACACCGGCAGGGCGGCGAGGCGGAAGGGTTCAAGATGGGTGCGGTGGCGCGGCCCCTCATGGTCGAAGCCAGCCCCGGCATTGGTCAACCCGATCTCGACGATGCCGCCTTCATGCTCGATCCAGCGTTCCAGCTGCGGCGGAGTCGGAACCGCCTGTGGCGGCTGGTCGTAGGCGGGGCGCAGCGGGTTGCTCCAGAAGGCGTGCTTGATGTGGGTCAGCAGCCGTTCCTGGTGGCGCCGCTCATGCGTGATGCCGACGATCACGCGGTCGGCGATTTCCGGCAGGTCGGCCTCGTCGGCTTGGTTCAGCAGGTGCAGCACCGCGGCGTTCACATGGTCGCGGTAGCGCATCACCTCCGCCGCGTTGGGCCGGGAGAGCAGGCGCAGGGTGGGGGAAGGAAGCTGGTGGCTGCCGAACCGGTCGTCGCGGGCGGCGAACAACGTCAGGAAGGCCGGGTCGAAGGGACGGTAACCGGGATTGCAGGGCACCAGGACGGTGGTTTCGAACAGCCACGTCGTGTGGGCGAGGTGCCATTTGGCCGGCGCGCCGTCGGCCACCGATTGGACCATCAAGTCCTCGGGCGACAAGGGCGCTGCGAGTTCGGCGGTGCGGGCGCGGATCTTCTGGAAACGGGTGGAGAGAGTTTGGCGAAGAGCGTCACCGGACGGCTGGGCGTGCGTGGCGAGATGGGTGTCGGGCACGGGGGAACCTCCCTGCGGGAGCGGGTTTTCCGCGGCGGGAACGGCGCGGGAACGCGCCCGGACCCCGCCGGAGAAACAACAGGCCCATTGTGCCGCATGGTCCAACCATCCTGGGTGGCGCATCGGAGGGGGGCTTTCTCCGAATTCGCGCATCACAGCCACGGTGGGACTGTGGTCAGGCGTCCACCACCAGATGCGGACGGAAGGCGCCTTCGAGCGTCAGAAGAAGGCGCAGATACACGGCAACGCGCCGCGATGTCGTCGTCCGCTGCTCCAGGCAATCGCGGAGCTGATTGGCGAGAGCCACATTCTCCGCCGTCTGCCCGGGCGGAAGCGCCGGGTGCGTCGGCGCCGCCATGCCGACGATGTGGTCATGGTCGACCGACTGGGCCGCGACGGCTTTCTCGAGAAGCGCCGCCGCGATGCGTTCGATGTCCTCATCCGCCGGCGGCGGCTGGGCGAGGTTGGGGGCGAGGTGCGGCGGCGGACGGCGGTTGGCGAGCTGCGCGCGCAGATTCTGCTTGATGCGCGCCCGCTGCCCGGCGTTCAGCGTGTCCAGCTCATCGATCTCGTCGAACAGCAGGTCGTAGAGGCGCCGCCGCTTGTGGTTGGCCTCGTCCTGGTCGCGGCGCTCCTGCTGCTCGCGCTCCTGCTGTTGCAGGTCCTGCCGATTCTGCCGCCGTTTCCTGCGGTCGGTCGCGCTGCCGGTGCGCTCCACCACGCCGGCCGAGCGGATCAGAGGCTCTGGGCGTCCGATCGAACCGTCGGTCATGGCGACCTCCACCGAAAGTGGCTGGGACTGTTCAGTCTACCAACGGTCGCGATTCTGTCAAGGTGACGCTTTGGCTTGCGGCGGAGGCCCCGTTTCAGGTGAGCGTTGCTCACCCGAACACGCGGCGTACTCGTTTGTCAGGGACTGGCTCGGGCTCGACAGTGGGGCATCCCAAACGCAGGACAAAAGGACCGCGCCATGTCCCTGACGACCAAACACGCCGACCCCGCCAATCCCGTGCTGTGCGTCACCGCCGGGGGGATCGCCACCCTCACCCTGAACCGCCCCGCCAAGCTGAACGCCATCAGCACGGCGCTGGCCGCCGCCATGCTCGACACACTGGACGCGCTGGAGGCCGACGCGGCGGTGCGGGCCATCATCGTCACCGGCGCCGGGGAGCGGGCCTTCTCCGCCGGGGCGGACATTGCGGAGTTCACCCCGGCCGTCCGGCGGGGACCGGAGGCGGCGGTGCGCGCCTTCCGGCCCGGACAGACGCTGTGCGCGCGCATCGAGTCCTTCCCCAAGCCCATCATCGCCGCGGTCAACGGCATCTGCTACGGCGGCGGCTGCGAGATCCTGGAGGCGGCGCACCTCGCCGTGGCCAGCGAGCGGGCGAGTTTCTCCAAGGCGGAGATCAAGCTCGGCATGATGCCGACCTTCGGCGGGACGCAGCGGCTTCCCCGCAACGCCGGGCGCAAGCGGGCCCTGGAATGGCTGCTGACCGGCGACGCCTTCCCGCCGGCGACGGCGCTGGCGGTGGGGCTGGTCAATCAGGTGGTGGCCCACGACGCGCTGCTGCCCGCGGCCTTCGAACTGGCCGGGCGGATCGTCCGGCATTCCCCGGCGGCGGTGTCCGGCATCCTGGGGGCGGTGACCCGCGGGCTGAACATGACCATCGGCGAAGGGCTGGCGGTGGAGGCCGAGCGCTTCGCCCGGCTGGCACCGGGGGCCGACCTGCGCGACGGGCTGGAGGCGTGGCTGGCGCGCTGAATCACGCTCCTTGCGGGGGATCGTCCGGCATTTCGGTTTGCGCGGGGGCGTGCCGGTGTGCAGGATGCGGGGGTGGATGTGGACCGCTCCGCCCCCTATCTTCCGGGGCCGGGGCTTTTTGGCGTGGATGGCATGAGCGACGAGAACACCCTGTCCGAGAGCGGCGAATCCCTGGAAAACCGGCGCAAGCGGCTGCGCTTCCGGTCGTGGCACCGCGGCATGCGCGAGATGGACCTGCTGATCGGCAGCTTCGCCGACGCCCATGTCCCGGACTTCGACCATGCGCAGCTCGACCGCTACGAGGCGCTGCTCGAACTCAGCGACCCCGACCTCTACAACTGGTACGCCGGGCGCGAGCCGCTGCCCGCCGAGCATGACACCGACGTCATGCAGCTGTTGACCAAGTTCCGCTACACGCCCCGTCAGGGGTCCTGAGGCCCGATCCTTGCCCAGCTTCGAACAGTTGCAGCCGGGACGCTCCGGCCGCCTTCTGGTCGGCGGCGCCCCCGCCGGTCATGACGCCCGCGTCCTCGCCGACCTCGCCAAGCGGGCGGGGAGCGCCGGACTTCTCCACGTCGCGCTCGACGACACCCGCGCCGCCCAGCTGGCGGAGGCGCTGGCCTTCTTCGCGCCGTCGCTGGAGGTGCAGGTCTTCCCGGCCTGGGACTGCCTGCCCTACGACCGGGTGTCGCCCAACGGCGGTATCGTGGCGAAGCGTATCGACACGCTGACCCGCCTGCTGGCGCGCAAGGCGGACGCGGCTCCGCTGGTCGTGCTGACCACCGTCAACGCCATGGTCCAGAAGGTGCCGCCCCGCGCCGCCTTCCGCGACGCGGTGTTCTCGGCGAAGCTGCGCGACCGGATCGACCTGGAGAAGCTGCAGCGCTATCTGGCCGGCAACGGCTACACCCGGGCCCAGACGGTGCGCGAGCCGGGCGAGTTCGCCGTGCGCGGCGGCATCGTCGACCTGTTCCCGCCGGGCACCGACGAGCCGCTGCGCCTCGACCTGTTCGGCGACGAGCTGGAGGCCGTGCGCAGCTTCGATCCCATGTCGCAGCGCACCACCGACAAGCGCGACGGCATCGACCTGAAGCCGATGTCGGAGGTGTTCCTGGACGAGGCGGGGATCGCCCGCTTCCGCTCCGGCTACCGCGAGCTGTTCGGCGCCGTCACCGACGACGACCCGCTCTACGAGGCGATCAGCGCCGGGCGCAAGTACGGCGGCATGGAGCACTGGCTGCCGCTGTTCCACGAGACGATGGAATCGCTGCTGGCCTACATGCCCAAGGCCATCCTGTCGCTGGATCATCAGGCGACGGAGGCGCGCGATTCGCGGATCGCTCAGGTGGTGGACTTCCACGCCTCCCGCGAGAGCATGATCGTCATCGAGAAGCGGACGGGATCGCCGGTCTACAAGCCGGTGCCGGTCGGCATGATGTTCCTCGACGCCCAGGCCTGGGACGACCTGTTCGCCGCCCACGCCGTGGCGCAGCTCCAACCCTTCGGCACGCCGCCGGGCATCAAGGGCACGCTGGACGCCGGCGGGCGCCGCGGCCACGACTTCGCCGAGGAGCGGGCGCGCCCCGACGTCAACGTCTTCGAGGCGGTGAAGGACCACATCCGCGCCCTTCGGGCCGACGGGCGGCGCGTGCTGGTAGCCGGCTATTCCGCCGGCTCCCGCGACCGTCTGATGACGGTGCTGGGCGACCACGGCATTCCGGGGCTGGAGCCGGCGGAGAGCATCGAGGACGTCCGCCGCTTCGACCGCAACATCATCGGCATGATCGTGCTGGGGATGGAGCACGGCTTCACCTCCGCCGACATGGCCGTCATCACCGAGCAGGACATCCTCGGCGACCGCCTTGTCCGCCCGGCGGCGAAGAAGAAGCGCAAGGCCGCCAACTTCATCGCCGAATACACGGCGCTGGCCGCGGGCGACCTCGTGGTGCACATGGACCACGGCATCGGGCGCTACGACGGGCTGGAGACGCTGGAGGTGTCCGGGGCGCCGCACGACTGCCTGCGGCTGATCTACGAGGGCGGCGACAAGCTCTATGTCCCCGTCGAGAACATCGAGGTGCTGACCCGCTACGGGTCGGAGGACGCGCACGCGCAGCTCGACAAGCTGGGCGGGGCCGGCTGGCAGGGCCGCAAGGCCCGCGTCAAGAAGCGCCTGAAGGACATGGCCGAGGCGCTGCTGAAGATCGCCGCCGAGCGCATGCTGAAGAAGGCCGATCCGGTCTACACGCCGGAGGGCGTCTATCAGGAGTTCGCCGCCCGCTTCCCCTACCCGGAGACCGACGACCAGCTGAAGGTCATCGAGGAGGTCTTCACCGATCTCGGTTCGGGCCGTCCGATGGACCGTCTGGTCTGCGGCGACGTCGGCTTCGGCAAGACGGAGGTGGCTCTGCGCGCCGCCTTCCTCGTCGCCATGAGCGGCCAGCAGGTCGCCGTGGTGGTGCCGACCACGCTGCTGGCGCGCCAGCATTTCAAGACCTTCACCACGCGCTTCGCGGGGTTGCCGCTGCGCATCGTGCAACTGTCGCGCATGGTCACCGCCAAGGAGCAGACCAAGGTCAAGCAGGAGCTGACGGAGGGCACCGCCGACATCGTGATCGGCACCCACGCTCTGCTCGGCAAGGGCGTGCAGTTCAAGCAGCTCGGCATGGTCATCGTCGACGAGGAGCAGCATTTCGGCGTCAAGCAGAAGGAGCGGCTGAAGGAGCTGCGCGCCGACGTGCACGTCCTGACGCTGACCGCCACGCCGATCCCGCGCACGCTCCAGATGGCGCTGAGTGGTGTTCGCGAGCTGTCGCTGATCGCCACCCCGCCGGTGGACCGTCTGGCGGTGCGCACCTTCGTGCTGCCCTACGACCCGGTGGTGGTGCGCGAGGCGATCCTGCGCGAGCATTATCGGGGTGGCCAGACCTTCTACGTCTGCCCCCGTGTCGAGGACCTGCCCAAGGTCGCCGAGCGGGTGCGGGAACTGGTGCCCGAGGTCAAGATCGTCACCGCCCACGGCCAGATGCCGGCCAGCGAGCTGGAAGAGGTGATGACCGCCTTCGACGAGGGCAAGTTCGAGGTGCTGCTCGCCACCAACATCATCGAGAGCGGCATCGACATCCCCAACGCCAACACGCTGATCGTGCACCGGGCAGACATGTTCGGCCTGGCCCAGCTCTACCAGATCCGCGGGCGCGTCGGCCGGTCGAAGGTGCGCGGCTACGCCTACCTCACCTACGCGCCGAACAAGCCGCTTACCGGAACGGCGCAGCAGCGGCTGCACGTCATCGAGACGCTGGACAGCCTGGGCGCCGGCTTCCAGCTCGCCAGCCACGACATGGACATCCGCGGCGCCGGCAACCTGCTGGGCGAGGAGCAGTCGGGGCACGTCAAGGAGGTCGGCGTCGAGCTGTACCAGCACATGCTGGAGGAGGCCGTCGCCAACGCCCGCGCCAACATGGACGGGCAGGTGCCGAGCGGTGCGGAGGACCAGCCCTGGACCCCGCAAATCAACCTGGGCACTCCGGTGCTGATTCCGGAGGAGTATGTTCCCGATCTGACGGTGCGCCTGTCGCTCTACCGCCGCATCGCTGATCTGGTGGACCGGGCGGAGATCGACGGCTTCGCGGCGGAGCTGATCGACCGCTTCGGAAAGCTGCCGGGCGAGGTGGAGAACCTGCTCGACGTGGTGACCATCAAGCAGCTCTGCCGTCAGGCGGGGGTGGAGCGGGTGGACGCCGGGCCGAAGGGCGCCGTGCTGACCTTCCGCAACAACAGCTACGCCGAGCCGGCCAAGCTGCTGACCTACATCAGCCAGCAGATCAGCCTGATGAAGCTGCGGCCCGACCACAAGCTGGTCTACACCCGCGAATGGACCGACGAGGCCCAGCGGGTGCGCGGCGTCAACCGGTTGATGAGCGATCTCGCCCAGATGGCCGGCGGCGGGGCTGTGCCGAAGGGCTGTCTCTTATACACATCTCCGAGCCCACGAGACTATAAC
>NZ_JAUQTX010000140.1:0-17525 GCF_059803775.1 Azospirillum sp. UFLA03-27
GCTGTTATAGTCTCGTGGGCTCGGAGATGTGTATAAGAGACAGGGCTATAAATGAACGTTCATTCAATATGGAATGGCCTCTGAAAAGTCAAGCGGTTGAGAGGGCTGCGGCGATCGGACCGCAAGTTTTGGGCGTGACAGGAATGGGTCTCTCGCCTGCATTCGCAAAGACGGCAACAGTGCCAAATGGGGCAGAAAAAGGGCCAATACGGATGAACAGCATTTGCCTGAAAACCATTCCAATGGGCTATGAAAAAGGGAAAGGCCGTGGAATCAGGACATTACACCCGCCTTGTTGCTTGACAGCCGACACAATTACATCGCAAAGAGAGGGTAACGCTTTCGATCTTTGTGCAATCAGCACGGACCCCTCCTCGTGGCTTATCGTGACTTCACCGCGGCTCGCACCGCCGGTGCCGCCCTGATTCTCGCCCTCGGCTTGGCGGGTTGCGCCTCGAACGCTCCGGAAACGGCGGAGCTTGCCGTCAAGGCCCCGGAGGTGGCCGAAGTCCCGATTGATCCGAAGGACCCGCTCGGCCGCTGGGTCCCCCACATGCGCGAGGCGTCGGAACGGTTCGACGTTCCGGAGAAGTGGATCAGGGCCGTGATGATGCGCGAGAGCGGCGGGCGCTCCATCGTGAACGGGCGCACCATCACCAGCCATGCCGGCGCCATCGGGTTGATGCAGGTGATGCCCGGCACCTACGACATGATGCGCACGCAATACGGGCTGGGCCCCGATCCGTCGGACCCGCGCGACAACATCCTGGCCGGCACCGCCTATCTGCGCGAGATGTACGACCTGTTCGGCGCGCCGGGCTTCCTCGCGGCCTACAATTGCGGCCCGGCCTGCTACGCCTCGCACCTCGCGGGCAAGCAGCGGCTGCCGCGGGAAACCCGGATGTACATCGCGGCCTTGACGCCGAACCTGCGCGGCGTGGCGCCGCGCGAGCCGTCGCAGGCGGCGGGCGCCAGCGCGATCGAGGTCGCCATCGTTCCGGCGAGCGCCCCCGCGACGCAGCCTGCGGCTTTGGCCGCCAAGCCGTCCGTCAAGCCAGCGGCCCCGGTCGCCGTCGCCGCGGTGGTCCCGGAACCGGTGGCGCCGGTGCCGCAAACCCCGGTCACCCCGGCGCCGGTCGCCGTGGCCGCTCTGGAACCCCGCCCGGCTCCGCTCGTGGTGGAGCCCATGGGTCGCGGCGAGGCCCGCCCGCCTGCGGAATTCGTCGCCGCCACCGACCGGGATGCGCTGACCACTGGCCGCTCCGGACGGACGCCGTCCCGGACGGTGGAAACCCTGGTCGCCGAGGCGATGCTGCCGCCCCACGCGGTCGGCAAGGGGGAACGGGTGGTCATCCGCTTCGTGTCCCAGCGCAGCGGCGGTTGCGGCAGCCTGGAGGGCCGGGACCGCGTCTGCGTCGCTCTGGCCGGAGGGGAAGGCGCCGGCCTGTAACGGCCTCGTCCGCTCCCGTTTCACAGAATCGGCAACAACCAGAGGCGGCGCCCACCGGACGGTCGGGCGCCGTCTTCGGTTTTCCACAATAGCCTCACACCCACATCCCCGAGCATATAGGTACTCAAACAATAAAGCCCCGGAGGAGCTGCCCTGCGCAGCCCATCCGGAAGAACGAAGAGTTCGGGGGAACGCTGCGGATGAGGTGTGGAGATGGTATCCGGTGCAGGTGAACGGGCAAAACGCTCGACCTTTCAAGTCGTTGTGGTGGATTGCCTGATTGCGGGCGTCGTGGTGGCCGTATTGGCTGTGTTCGGCGGCATGACCGCCATGGAGGCGACGCGCATCGCCGACGGCAACGCCGAGCTGGCGCAGCGGGTGGCCGAAAACCAGAGGATCGCGCTGGAGGCGGAGCGGCTCGCCAAGCTGGGCGAGGCGGTGATCGCCAGCGGGGACGAGGCGACGCGTAGCGACGCGCTGTCCGGTCTGGACGCCCACGCCGCGCAGATGTCGGCCAACGCCGCGCCGGAAATCGCGCAGACGGTCGCCAAGGCGGTCGCGGCCAGCCGTGAGGCTGCGGCCATCGGTGCCAAGGTCGAGGCGCTGGACAGGAAGTTCGGCTTCAACATCAGCCGCGCCGAAAGCCTGTCGGGCGACATCGCCCGCGGCCTGTCCGCGGCGATGCGGGCGACGACGCAACCAACGGACGAGCAGGCGCTCGCCACGCTCTTTTCGACGATCCGCGACGCCAAGTTCCTGCTGACCCGCCTGCCGTCCCAACTCTACCCGCCGGCCGTCGGCAACGACCTGCGCCAGTTCCGCGAACACATGGTCAAGGCCAAGGAGCTGCGGCGGCATCTGCCGTCCGCCGATGAGTTCGAGAGCGTCGCCGATGACATCGCGTCCTTCGCCGCACTCGACGAGGCCTTCGCGCAGCGCACCGAAACGCTGCGCCTGACCACCGACGCCCACGCCCACAACCAGGAGGTCCGGACGCTGGTCGATGGGCTGGTGCAGGGGATGAACGCCGCCTCCGACGCGGTGACCACGCGCAGCCAGGAGGGCGCTGCGGCGCTGACCGCGGTGCTCGACCGGCTGACGCTGATCGCGCTGGGGGCCTTCGTGCTAATTGGGCTGGTCGGCGGCGTGAACATGCTGCTGGGCTACCGCTTCATCATGCAGCCGGTGCGCGACGCCAGCCGGGCGCTCCAGGCGCTGACCCGCGGGGAGGGTGCGGTGCCCCTGCGCCCCTCGCCGCTGCGCGAGATCGCCGACATCCACGGCGCGGTCGAGGCCTTCCGCGAGGCCCTGGACGCCCGCCAGCGGGCGGAGGAGACCCGGCGCGACCAGGAGCGGCGCGCCGAGGAGGAGCGCCGCGCCCTGATGACGGAACTGGCGGACGGGCTGGAGCGCACCGTGCAGGCGGTGGCCGGCTCGCTGTCCGTGGCAGCGGCGGAGGTCACCGGCTCCGCCCGCGCCGTGGCCGGGATGGCGTCGGACACCGCGCAACGCACCCGCGCCGCCGCGGACGCCGCCGGCACGGCGACCAGCAACGTCGGCGCCGTGGCCTCGGCCAGCGAGCAGCTCTCCGCCTCCATCGACAGGATCGGGCGGCAGATCGCCCAGTCGCGCAGCGTGGCGGAGGACGCCGTCGCCGAATCCCAGCGCGCCGACGGCCTGACCAAGGGCCTGACGGATTCCGCCCAGAAGATCGGCGAGGTGGTCGCCATCATCACCGCCATCGCCCAGCAGACCAACCTCCTGGCGCTCAACGCCAGCATCGAGGCGGCGCGGGCCGGCGACGCCGGCAAGGGCTTCGCCGTCGTCGCGACCGAGGTGAAGGCGCTCGCCTCCCAGACCGCCTCCTCGACGGATGAGATCGCCACGTTGGTCCATGGCATCCAGCAATCGACCATGGGGGTGGTGGACGCCATCGCCCGCATCGGCTCCACCATTGGCGTGATCGGAGAGAGCGTGTCCGGCATCGCCGCGGCGGTCGAGCAGCAGCGCCAAGCCACCTCGGAAATCACCCACAACGTGCGCATCGTCGAGTGCATGAACACCGACGTGTCGTCCAACATCGGCGACGTCAGCCGCGTGGCGGTGGACACCGGGCGCTCCGCCGACGCCATGATGGGAGCGGCCGACCGCCTGTCGGAGCTGGCCGGCACGCTGAACGGCGCAGTCGACGACTTCCTGCGGCAGGTGCGGGCCTGACGCAGGATCTTCAGACCGGAGCGCTTTCCGGCGCTCCGGTCATCGGATCTTCGAGCGGTCGCCCTTGTGGGTTTCCAGATACGCTTGCAGCTTGGGATCGTCGAGAATGGGCTTTCCATCGACGCCGTAGATCAGGCAGGGAACGCCCTTCGAATTGGCCTCGCAGATGCTGATGGCGGTGGATTCCGAAGGCCCCGCGCAGCCGCCGAATTCCGGGCAATAGACGATTCCGACGGCGCGGCCATTCTCACTGACCGCAAAGGCCTTGGCGTGGGGGATGGCGGCCCAGTCGGCAAAATACTGCATGGCCGCGGGAGCCATGCGGATGGGCTTTTGTGCGTAGGTGGTCTGGCAAGCGGCAAGCATCGTGACGCAGGTCACGAGCACCATGGCGTTTATTTTCACAAAGCCCCCTTCGCGCACATCTAACCTATGGAGGAATATTTATTAGTGTATTCTCCTTATGGGCACAACGCGCGTGATGCCTGTCCGCGCATTGTCCGTTTCCGAACGCCCGCGCGGCGTGCTAACAGGCGGAACGAAACCACGCCTGCCCCCCTCCGGACCCATGGAACTCCCCCCTTCGCTCCGCCACGCGGTGGACCGCGCGCTCGACGGCATCGCCCTGTCCGATCTGAAGCGCGCGGCCGACCGCCTCTCCCAACGCTACCGGGCGGAGGTGCGGGACGGGCGCTTCCACCTGTCGGACGATCTGGCGGCGCGGGCCTATCTCGCCACCCGCCTGCCGGCCACCTTCGCCGCCGTCCGCTCCAGCATGGAAGCGGTGGCCGAGGCGCTTCCCGACTTCGCGCCGGTGACTGCACTGGACGTCGGAGCCGGGCCGGGGACGGCGCTGTGGGCGGCGTCCGACTGCTGGGTCAGCCTGGACGACGCCCTGCTGATCGAGGGCAGCCCGGCCATCCGCGCGGTTGGCGAAACGCTGTCGCGGACGGCGGCACCCACCCGCATCGCATGGCGGGCCGGCGACGCCACGGGTGACCTGCCGAACCTGGAGCCGCGCGATCTGGTGACTCTGGCCTACGTTCTGGACGAGTTGGCGGAGCCGGCACGCGACCGGCTGGTCGACCGGCTGTGGTCGCTCAGCGCCGGAACGCTGCTGATCGTCGAGCCCGGCACGCCCGCCGGCTGGGCGCGGATCCTCCGGGCGCGGGAGCGGCTGGTCGCTACCGGCGCTCATCTGGTGGCGCCCTGCGTGCACAGCGCTGCCTGCCCGTTGGCGGCACCGGACTGGTGCCATTTCTCCCGCCGGGTCGCCCGGTCCCGCCTGCACCGCATGGCCAAGGGGGCGGAGGTGCCGTGGGAGGACGAGAAGTTCGTCTACATCGCCGCCTCCCGCCAGCCCGGCATCCGCCGCCCCGACGCCCGCATCATCGCGCCGCCCTGGAGCGCGGGGAACGGACGCATCGGCTTCAAGCTGTGCGGCCGGGACGGCACCCGGACCGAACGGATTCTCGGCAAGCGCGACGGCGCCGCCTTCAAGGCCGCGCGCCGGCTGGACTGGGGCGACGGCCTGTCTTCCCAGGACCAGCCGGAGGCATAGACCCTACGCGGCGCGCCGCCGCCGGCTCTCACTGGCGCGGGAACGGCGTTCGCGCTCCAGCCGGCCGCGCAGGAAGGCCAGCACGGCGGCCTCCTCGGCCTCCAACTCGGGAAGCTCCTCGCGCAGCTCGGTCTCCACCTCGCGGGTCAGGGAGTCCAGCAGGTTGCCCTCCAGATAAGCGTCCAGAATCTCGGGATGGACGTAGCTCTTGCGGCAGACGCTGGCGGTGTTGCCGAGGCGGGCGGCCACCTGTTCGATGGCGTGGGTGACGTTGCGCTTGGCCTTGGCGGCGCTGTCGAAGGTTTCGAACTCGCGCAGCGCCATGGCGGCCAGAACGGTGCCGGCCCAAGTGCGGAAGTCCTTGGCGGTGAAGTCCTGGCCCGTGGCGGCGCGCAGATACTCGTTCACGTCGCCGGAACTCACCGCGTGGCGCTGCCCGTCGCGGTCGACATACTGGAACAACTCGTCTCCCGGCACGTCGCGGCAGGCGCTGACGACGCGGGCGAGGCGGCGGTCCTTCAGCGCGACGTTCCATTCCTTCCCGGATTTGCCCTTGAAGGTGAAGCGGATTTCCGACCCCTCGATGTCGGCGTGGTCGTCGCGAAGGGTGGTCAGGCCGTAGCTGCTGTTCTCGCGTGCGTAGCTTTCGTTGCCGACGCGGATCAGCGTGGTTTCCAGCAGCCGGACCACGGCTGCCAGCACCTTTTCCCGCGGCAGGCCGCGGCGGGCGAGGTCGCCGTCCACCTGACGGCGGATGGCCGGCAGGGCGCGGCAGAAGTCGAGCATCCGCCCGAACTTCGTGCCCTCGCGCATCTCGGTCCAGCGCGGGTGGTAGCGGTACTGCTTGCGCCCGCGCGTGTCGCGGCCCGTGGCCTGGAGGTGGCCGTCGGGGTCCGGGCAGATCCAGACGCCGCGGTAGGCCGAGGGAATCGCCAGCTTCCGGATGCGCTCCAGCGTGTCCTCCTCGGTCACCCGCGTGCCGTCAGGCCAGCGGTAGGAGAAGCCCTTGCCGGCGCGCCGCCGCCGAATGCCCGGCTCGTCGTCGCAGACATAGCTCAGCCCGGCGCAGGCCGCGGCCTCTTCCGCGTCGGTGCGGGGATCGGTGACCGTCAGTCCGTCCATGCTGCAATCCCCATCGCTTGCCAGCCCATCGGCTGCCTGCGGGAAACATCGGCGCCGCGTTTTGGTTGCATGGTTGCGGCGGTCCCGCCGTTCGGCGACCATGGCTTCGGCCGTGATGCCCGCCGGCACCGAAGGGAAGATGACGATGGAAGAGACCAAGCTGACCGCGGCCCTGCCGAACCTGGACATCCAGATCCTGCACCGGGACGATCCGGAGCGCGGGGCCGAGACGATCGCCATCCAGATCACCGCCACGCCGTCCTTCGACGCGCTGCGCGGGATGATGGGGCCGGCGCTCCTGGCCTCGGCCAACCCGCTGCTCAACCCGGCCCTCGCAAACGCCAATCCGATGCTGGCCCTGTGGATGATGCCGATGCGGATGTGGAGCGACGCCATGCGGCAGGCCTGGGCGCCCTGGCTGCGCCTGACGCCATCGCCGGACGGTCGGAAGCCGTGACCAAAACCGGCTCGGTAACCGATCGTTAGGGCTATGGGCCGACCCTTTGCGCGAGTCTCGTGTGGAGGGTCCTCATGTCCCAGGCGTCTTCGTGGCTGCGCGGTGCCGCGCTGTACCAAATCTATCCCCTCAGCTTCCTCGACCGGAACGGTGACGGCTGGGGCGATTTGGACGGCGTGCTGGACGGCCTCGGCCATGTGGCGTCGCTCGGCGTGCAGGGGGTGTGGATCAGCCCCTTCTACCCGTCGCCGCAGAAGGACTTCGGCTACGACATCACCGACCACCGGGCGGTCGATCCGCGCATGGGCCGGCTGGAGACGGTGGACCGCATCATCGAGGCGGCGCATGCCCACGGGCTGAAGGTCATCCTGGATCTGGTCTGCGGCCACACCTCGGACGCGCACCCCTGGTTCAGCGACAGCCGCCGGTCGCGTGGTGGGGACTTCGCGGATTGGTACGTCTGGGCCGACCCGCGCCCCGACGGCACGCCGCCCAACAACTGGCTGTCGGTGTTCGGCGGCCCCGCCTGGACGTGGGAGCCGCGGCGGCGCCAGTATTACCTGCACCATTTCCTGTCCAGCCAGCCCGCCCTGAACCTGCACGACGAGGCGGTGCTCCAGGCGATCGGCGACACCGCGGCCTTCTGGCTGGAGCGCGGGGTGGACGGCTTCCGCATCGACGCGGTGGACTTCTTCGCCCACGATCCGCAGCTCCGCTCCAACCCCGCGGCGGCCTGGAGCGGGGCGGAGCCGCCGGCCAAGCTGTTCGCCCTGCAACAGCATCTCTACGACATGATGCACCCGGCCATTCACACCGTGCTGGCCCGGCTGCGCGCCGTCGTGGACCGCTATCCCGACCGGGTGCTGCTGGGTGAGCTGTCGAGCCAGCCGGGCGCGGCGCGGCGCATCGCCGCCTGTTGCGGGCCGCAGGGGCTGCACGCCGCCTACACCCTGTCGCTGGCCAAGCAGCCATTCACCGCACAGAACTTCGCCGGGGCGCTGACCGGTACGCCGCAGCCGGAAGCCATTTGCTGGAGTTTCTCCAACCACGACGTCGAGCGCGCCGCCAGCCGCTGGCTGCCGCCCGGCGCCGATCCGGAGCGCTTCAACGCCCTGCTCGCCACCTTGTTCGCCACGCTGCCCGGCACCGTCTGCCTCTACCAGGGGGAGGAGCTGGCGCTGCCCAACGCGGTGCTGGAGGCGGAAGACCTGCGCGACCCCTTCGGCATCGCCTATTGGCCCGACTTCCAGGGGCGCGACGGCAGCCGCACGCCGATGCCCTGGCGGTCCGGCGCCGCCAACGCCGGTTTCTCCAGCGCGGTCGAGACGTGGTTGCCGGTGGCGGAATCCCACCATGCCCTGGCGGTCGACGCGCAGGAGCGGCGCCCCGGCAGTCCGCTCGACGTCTGGCGGGACGCCCTGCGCCTGCGCCGCCTCCATCCGGCGCTGATGCGGGGGGGCGTGGCGGCGGTGGAGGAGGCCAGCAGCGTCCTGGCTTTCGAACGCGCGGCGGAGGGCGAGGAGTTGCTAGGCGTCTTCAACCTGTCCGATCACCCGGCCGAATACGCGCTGAAACGCAAGCCGCCGATGGTCGCCCTGGACCTGCCGCGTCCGCCGGGTGCGCCGGTTCCCGAGGTCACCGCGGACGGGCGGACGCTGGTCCTGCCGCCGCTCTCGGCCTTCCTGGGACGGCGCGGCTGAGGCGGTCGCCTAATCCGTAGGACCAGGGTAGACCTGTCATGCGCATTTGTGCGATGAATCGGAACGAAAACGCTGCTTTGTTACAGTTGTGAAAATTCCCTCGCAACAAGTGGTCCGACGGGCCGCTTGAAACGAAAAGGGAAGGCGGAGTCCACGGGAGAAGAATCGTGAAAAGACGTGCGTTTCTGAAGTCGGCGGGTGCGGGTGCTGCGGCCGCGGGTGCGGGGCTGGCGGTGGCCGGCGTGGCCGCGCCGGCCATTGCGCAGTCGCAGCCGGAAATCCAGTGGCGCCTGGCGTCGAGCTTCCCGAAGAGCACCGACATCCTGTTCGGCGCTTCGGAACTGATCGCCCGCCGCGTCGCCGAGAGCACGGACGGCAAGTTCCAGATCCGCGCGTTCCCGGGTGGTGAGCTGGTGCCCGGCCTCCAGGTGCTCGACGCCGTGCAGAACGGCTCGGTCCAGTGCGGCCACACCTGCGGCTACTACTACGTCGGCAAGGACCCGACCTTCGCCTTCGACACGGCCATTCCGTTCGGCCCGAACGCGCGCCAGACCACCGCCTGGTTCCAGGCCGGCGGTCTCGACCTGATGCGCGCCTTCATGAAGAACCACAACGTCATCCAGTTCCCGGCGGGCAACACCGGCGCCCAGATGGGCGGCTGGTACCGCAAGGAGATCAAGACCGCCGCGGACTTCCAGGGCCTGAAGATCCGCATCGCCGGCATCACCGGCCAGATCATGTCGAAGATGGGCGCCACCCCGACCCAGATCGCCGGCGCGGACGTCTATCCGGCGCTGGAAAAGGGCACCATCGACGCGACCGAGTTCGTCGGCCCCTACGACGACGAGCGGCTGGGCTTCCATCAGGTCGCCAAGTACTACTACTACCCGGGCTGGTGGGAAGGCGGGCCGAACGTCTCGCTCTACGTCAACCTGCAGGAGTGGGAAAAGCTCCCCAAGGCCTACCAGTCGATCCTGACGGCCGCCTGCGCCGAGGCGAACACCTACATGATCGCCCGCTACGATTCGGAGAACGCCAAGGCTCTGAAGCGTCTGGTCGCCAAGGGCACCATCCTGCGCGCCTATCCGCGCGACCTGATGGAGCAGGCGCACAAAATCGCCTTCGAGTATTACGACGAGCTGGCGAAGACCAACCCAAACTTCAAGACGATCTACGAGAGCTGGAAGCCGTTCCTCGACGAGACCCAGCTCTGGTTCCGCGTCGCCGAGCTGCCCTACGACAGCTTCGTCGCGTCCGCCGGCACCAAGAAGTAAGAGCGTTCGCTAAAAAGGGGCCCCCATCCGCATCGCGGGTGGGGGCCTTTTCTTTTGGGGTCAGCCGACGTCCTGCTGCGGCATCAGCGCCATCTGGCGCGTGGCGCCGGGCTGGGCGAGCATGCGGGCGTGCCACGCCTGGACGTTGGGGTAGGTGGCGATGTCGATGCTCGACTCTTCCACGAGGTCGATCCACGGAAAGGCGAAGATGTCGGCGATGCTGAGCCGCTCGCCCTCGATGAAGGTCCGCCCCGCCAGATGGCGGTCGAACTGGGCGAGCCCGCCAGCCGCCGCGGCGTCGATCCAGGGCAGGGCGTTGGCGTCGCCGTTGAACTTGCGCACCGCGCGGGCGCGCTGGACCGGCAGCAGCACGTCGGCCAGCCAGGACAGCCACTCCGCCAGCCTGATCCGCTCTGCCTCGTCCCGTCCACCGAACCGGCCGGTCTTCTCCGCCAGGTAGGTGAGGATGACGCCCGATTCGGAAATGCTGAGGTCGCCGTGGACCAGGGTCGGCACCCGGCCGAAGCGGTTGATGGCGAGATAGTCCGCGGACTTCTGTTGGCCGCCGCGCAGGTCGACATGGCGGTAGGCGTAGGGCACGCCGGCCATCGACAGGAACAGGACGACGCGGGTGGCAGGCTGCGAGTTGAGATTGCCGTAGACGGTGAATTCGGCGGACACGGTCGAAGAACCCTCCATGCTGGTCGCGCTTGGCCGCGCGGGTTGCCGAAAACCATGACCGCAAGCCCGCTGGGACACCAGAGCAAATCACGGGGCGCGATGCCGCGGTGTGGGGAAGGGGGTTTCGCACCGCCTCATCCCTCCCACATGTTATCAGAGCGGAACCGGGGCCGAGCGCGCCGGAGCGAAGGATGGGAGGATCGGGTATGCGCCGTGTGGCCGCTGGACTGTTGATCGGGCTGATCGCCGCCGCTGTGGCCGGATCGGCGGGCGCGCAGCCGCAGCACGGCATGGCGCGGCACGGCATGGCGCTGTATGGCGAGCCGAAATACGGGCCGGATTTCCGGCATTTCGATTACGTCAACCCGGACGCCCCGAAGGGCGGCAAGGTGACCCTCCAGGCCATCGGGTCCTTCGACACGCTGAACCCATTCACGCTGCGCGGCGTGCCCGCGGCGGGGGCGACGCTGATCTACGACACGCTGATGACCGGGTCGGCGGACGAGCCCTTCACCGAATACGGCCTGCTCGCCGAAAGCGTGGAGATGCCGGAGGACCGCTCCTCCATCACCTTCAACCTGCGCTCCGGCGCGCGGTGGCACGATGGAAAGCCGGTCTCCGCCGAGGACGTGGTGTTCTCCTTCACCATCCTGACGGAGAGCCATCCCTTCTACCGCAGCTATTACGGCGCCGTGGACAAGGTCGAGGCGGAGGGGGAGCGCCGCGTCCGCTTCACCTTCAAGCCGGGCGACAACCGCGAGCTTCCGATGATCGTCGGCCAACTGCCGGTGCTGCCGAAGCATTATTGGGAGGGCAAGGACTTCCAATCGACCACGCTGGACCCGCCGCTGGGCAGCGGTCCCTACCGCATCGCGTCCTTCGATCCGGGCCGCGGCATCACCTATGAGCGGGTTGCCGATTATTGGGGCCGGGACCTGCCGGTGAATGTCGGTCGGAACAATTTCGGCAGCATGGCCTACGAGTATTACCGGGACGCCAGCGTCGCCCTGCAGGCCTTCCGCGGCGGGCTGTACGACTTCCGCCAGGAGAACGTCGCCAAGACCTGGGCCACCGGCTACGACTTCGACGCGGTGCGCGACGGCAAGGTGGTGAAGGAGGAGATCGCCAACGAGGTGCCGGCAGGCATGCAGGGCTTCGTCTTCAACACGCGCCGCCCGGTCTTTGCGAACCCCAAGGTGCGCCAGGCCATCGCCTACGCCTTCGACTTCGAATGGACGAACCAGACCCTGTTCTACGGCGCCTACAAGCGGACGGAGAGCTATTTCGAGAACTCGCCGCTCCAGTCCAGGGACCTGCCCCAAGGCCGCGAACTGGCGATTCTGGAGCCGCTGCGCGGGAAAATCCCCGCCGAGGTCTTCGAGAAGACCTACCACCCGCCCAGCACGGAGGGCCAGAACGGCCTGCGCCGCAATCTGCTGGAGGCCAAGCGGCTGCTCGATGAAGCGGGGACCGACGTGCGCAACGGGGTGCGGGTCGACGTGGCGACCGGCAAGCCGCTGGACTTCGAAATCCTTCTGGACAGCCCGACCTTCGAGCGGGTCACGCTGCCCTTCATCGAAAATCTGAAGCGACTTGGCATCCGGGCCGGCATCCGCACCGTGGACACCACCCAGTACGAGAACCGCACGCGCGACTTCGATTTCGACATGGTGGTCCATGTCTGGCCGCAGTCCCTGTCGCCGGGGAACGAGCAGACCGGCTATTGGGGATCGGCCTTCGCCGACCGTCCGGGAAGCCAGAACATGGCCGGGGTGCGGAGCGAGGCGGTCGATCATCTGATCGGCGAGATCGTCCGTGCCAACAGCCAGGAGGATCTGAAAGCTGCGGTGTCGGCCTTGGACCGGGTGCTGCTGTGGAGCCATTACGTGGTGCCGCACTGGTACTCCGGCGTCTACCGCGTCGCCTATTGGAACCGGCTGAAGCGCCCTGACACTGTGCCGCCCTATTCGATCTCCTTCGACGCCTGGTGGCTGTCGGACGCCTCGTCCGCCGGCACTGGCAAGACGCCCTGACGAGCGGGACGGTTTCCATGGGTGTCCATTCGTTGGAGCGGGCGCGGACCATCCTCGTCGTTGATGACAACGCGCTGATGCGCAAGCTGTTGGTCCGTTGCCTGGAGGAGGGCGGTCACCGTGTGGCGGAGACGGACGATCCGCGGGCCGTGCTCGACTTGATGCGCGCGTTGAAACCCGATCTGGTGATCATGGACGTGGTGATGCCCGGCCTGTCCGGCGTCGAGCTGGTGCGGATGATCCGCGCCGACCGGGCGTTGGCGCGCACGCTGGTCGTTGCCGTCACCAATCTGTTCACACCCACGGACATGCTGCGCTTTTCCAGTGCCGGGTTCGACGGGCATGTACCCAAGCCGATCCAACCGAAGGACTTCCTGGCGACGATCACCCGTTATCTGGACGGCAAGGGAGAACGGATATAAAATCCGTTTCAAAACAAACTTCTAAGGGAATTTTATAAGGTATAAATTTAAGAGCAGGAGTGTCCCTTCTTGTTGGTAGAAAGGACGAGGAATCGCTCTCAATCATATGAGAAAAAACGGTTTTATCAGCTTTAATCGGCTCTTCGGTCGGCGACCGCTCCTCACCGGCGCGCAGTCCGTGCTATAGTCCTACCGTCCTTGGCCCTTCCACCACCCATCCCATGAAGGTCATCGCTGCCGTTTCGCTGTTGCTCGTGCTGCTGGCTGGGTCCGCGGCGGCGGACCCGATGCGGGTCGAGCGGAGCGATCCCGGCCATCTGCGCGCCTTGAATCGTTCATTCCTTCCCCCGGAGGTCATTCCGCCCCGCACGCGCTCTGTGCGCAGCCAGGCGGTCTACAACCTGCCGAAGGGGCTGGACGGGCTCACACGCTACGACGCCGCCTTGTCGCGCCTGTGCCAGCGCGGTGCCTTCGGCCAGGAGATGGACGGCTTCTACTGGGCGCGGACGCCGGACAAGCGTTACGGCGTCGCCTTTTCCGGTGGAGCGAACCTGTCGGACCCGCAGAACAAGCGGAAGACCGGTCAGGTGTATTTTTTCGACGGCCAGGACAGCCGGTGCAACGTCTATGTCGGCGATCAGGCCAAGCTGATGCCGCATTACGTCGGCCCCTGAGGAAAGGCTGAAGAAGGCCCCGCCCGGCGATTCTCGCCAAGCGGAGCCACGGAGTCCGCTACTTCGCCATGAACGCCGATATGGTGTCGCCGGCCTTCGCGATGTTGGCGATGCCGTCGAGGTGGCCGAGGCTGGTGGTGATCGCGTCAGTGTAGGTGACTGCGACGCCCTGCTTTTCGAGCCGCTCCTTCAGAGGACGCATGGCGCGCTCCGGCGGGAAGACGAGATCGTCGGCGGAGGGGATCAGCAGCACCGGCGCCTTGATCTTCGCCAGCCCTTCGTCCAGCGCCCCGCCGCCGCCCACCAGGAAGGTCTGGTTGGCCTTCACCAGATACAGGAAGTGGTTGGCGTCGCTGACCGCGGCGCGGGCCGCCGCCGCCTTGTCCAGCCACGCTTCGATGGCGTACTGGTTGTTCATGCTGGCGGCGGGGTCCTTGCCTTCCTCCGCCCAGCCGCGGCCGAAGGTGGCATCGGCCCATTTCCAATGGCGGGCGTGCAGGGTCACCAGTTTCAGCGCTTCGGTCAGCCCGGCCTTGGGCTCCGCCTTGCCGTAGTAATCGCCGCCCTGCCAGTTCGGATCGACGCGGATGGGGGCGGCCCACAGGTTCAGCCAGCCGATCAGGAAGGGATCGGCCTCGGCCCCGCCGATCACCGCGACCACGCGCTTGACCATCTCCGGATGGGAAGCCCCCCATTCCAGCGCCTGGAGCGACCCCATGGATCCGCCCATCACCGCGTGCAGAGATTTTACATTAAGACTGTCCAACAACGCTTTCTGTACATTGACAAAATCGCGGATGGTGACGACCGGGAAACTCATGCCGTAGGGCTTGCCGGTGTCGGGATTGACGCTGGCCGGGCCGGTGGTGATGACACTCGAATCCTTCGGCGACAGGTTCACCAGCGTGTCGGAACTGATGATGAAGTATTTGTCGGTGTCCAGCGGCTTGCCCGGCCCGATGATGGAGTCCCAATAGCCAGGGGCCGGGTCCTCCATTTTGTACTTCCCGGCGGCGTGGCTATTGCCGCTGAAGAAATGGGTGACGAGGATGACGTTGTCCTTGGCGTCGTTCAGCTTGCCGTAGCTTTCCCAGCCGATCCGGACGTTCTTGATCGTGCCGCCGCCCACCGTGGTGTAGGACGGCATCTCGAACACCTTCTTCTCCACGAGGCCCTCGAAGGCCAGGACCGGCGTCGCGCAGAAGAAGCCGGCGGCCAGAACCAGGCCGCCGAGCCGTTTCGCCAGAGAACGCATGTCGTCCCTCCCGTTTCTCAGGTCCCTATCGATGCGGGGAGGGAGTGTAAGGGGGTGCGCCCGCCCGTCCAGGCGGGCAATCGGCCTAAACGGTTGGGGGAACTCAGCCCAGCCGGACGGCGGTTCCGTTGATGGAGACCATCAGCATGCCGTTCTCCTTGCCCAGCACCTCGTAATCGATGTCCACGCCGACGATGGCGTCGGCGCCCAGCGCCCGCGCGGCGTCCTGGAGATCGGCGAAGGCGGCCTCGCGGGCGTCGCGCAGCGCGTTCTGGTAACCGCCGGCCCGGCCGCCGACAATGTCGCGGATGCCGGAGAACAGGTCGCGGAACATGTTCACGCCCAGGATCGCCTCGCCCGCGACCATGCCGAGATATTGGGTGACGGGACGGCCTTCGACGGTGTCCGTGCTGGTGACGATCATCGGTTCCTCCGGATGTGGTTTCGCGCCCTCCAGATGGCGGCGCGCACGGCACGGCGCAATGGGTGGGGAAAGGGCGCAGCCGGAGGAGAGGGGAGACCGATGCGATACTGCGAAATCGCAGCGCATCCTCGGCGAAATTGCGACATAAGCGAAGAAACCTTGCGCGTTCCTCCAACGTTCTCTCTTATAAGGGCGCTCTTTCGGCGGGGAGGACGGCGGCATGGACGACACACGGCGGGCGATCCTGCGCTGGATGACCGGCGTGATGGAGGCCCAGGGCTGGAGCGCCGGGGCCTGGGCGCGGCTGGCCGAGGTCACGCCGACCAACATCACCCGCTTCCTGCGCGACCCGGCGCGGGGCAGCGTTCCCAGCGCGGAAACCCTGGGCCGCTTGGCTCGCGTCGCCGGCTCCGAGCCACGCTTCCTCGATGATGCCGCCTACCAGGCCGTGGCACGGGTGCCGTTGCTGTCGGTCGAGCAGGTGCGGGACTTTCTGGAATTGGGGCGGAGGGCCGGGGAAGCCTTCATTGCCGCGGCCTTGACGGGCGGGGCGCGGGGCATTGCCGTAGACCGTCCGGCGTCGCGCCGCGCCTTCGCGCTGACCATCGCCTCTTCCAGCCTGAACGCCGCCGGCGTCCTGCCGGACGACTGCGTGGTGCTGGAACCGCTGGATGTGCTGGCCCCGCAGGCCGGCGACGTGGTGGTTACGGTGGGCGACGGAACGGTGTGCGGCTACCGCTTTTTTCCACCCCATCTGCTGCCGGTCAGCACCGACCCCGGTTGCCAACCGACGCCCATTGAGCGCGCAAACGTCGCGGGCGTCGCGGTTCACATCACGCGTTGCCTGCGCGCCTGATCGCGCGTATTTGGCGGGAATCTGGAAGAAAAGCCTCCGATTCCGGCGGTGAGATTCTTTTCCACAACCCCCTTTGATGCCACGAATCCATAACCATCTGTGCCGAGTCGCCCGATTCGGTCACAGCGAGACCGCGGCTGCGCCGCATTCTACTTAGTTTTTTGAAAAGGTTCGAAGATTCGATCCGACGGCCAAGCCGCAGGTTCTCTTTTTGTTCTTGAATCCTGCGTGTTCGCAGCCCATATTCACGATACGCTTTATGGTTAACGGCGATGGCGCTGCGAAGACGCATCGACTCGAAGCCAGAGACGCAGAGAAACGGCTGGGGGCCGGCAGGGGAATGGCGATTACGGACGCGCAGCGCGCCGCCCGGGCAGGGCGTATCGGGTCTTCCGACGCCACCCGCATCATGGCGGGGGACTGGCTGAGCCTGTGGCGCGAGAAGACCGGGCGTTCGGCACCGGCCGACCTGGACCTCGTCGCCGCGGTGCAGATCGGCATCGCGACCGAACATCTTCATCCGCGCTTCGTGGAGAAGGCCACCGGCCTTCCCTGCGTGCCGGCGGAACGGACCTGGGTCCATCCGGAGCATGACTGGATGGTCGCCCACCCGGATTTCCTGACCTGGGAGGGCGACACGGATGCCGGTGCGCCGGACACGCTGGTGGAGGCGAAATTCACCGGAGGTTTCCAGACGGATGCGGAATTGGCCCAGCGCTACCACTGGCAGGTCCAGCACCAACTGATGGTCACCGGGCTGGACCGGGCGATGCTGTCCATCCTGCGCCCCACCGGCCACGCGGTCGTCCGCGTGCCGCGGCGCGATGCGGATTGCGGGCGGCTGATGGAGACGCTGGACGCCTTCTGGTGGCACGTCGCCAACGACGTGGAACCCGGCGACCCGTTGCCCGCTGACGCCCCGGCCTACGAGACCCGCCGGGTGGTGGACATGGCCCGGCACAACCGCTTCGCCGCCCTGGCCGCGGAACTGGTCGACCGCCGTGCCGCCGCCCTCGCCGTCCGCGAAGCGGAGACCGCTCTGAAGGCGCTGATGCCCGCCGACGCGCGTATCGCCTTTGTGGCGGGGGAGGAACCGGGCCGCGGCCTGTACCTCGCCCGCGACCGCGAGGGACGCCTGTCGCTGCGCTACGGGGCGCCGCCCCGGCGGGCGCTCGACACCGCCGAAGCGTGGCAGCCCGCCACGGCCGATCCGTCCCCTGACCCGAGCTTGGACGCTGTGCTCAGCGGAGGCTGGGGTGAGGGGAGAGACGAACGCTACTGACCAAAAGGGGAACCCGACGACCATGGGACGCATGAGCAAGACCGACACCGTTGCCGAAACCGAGAAGACCGTCAGCACTGTCTCTTATACACATCTCCGAGCCCACGAGACTATAAC
>NZ_JAUQTX010000141.1:0-17515 GCF_059803775.1 Azospirillum sp. UFLA03-27
GGGGCATGGCCCGCGCCCAGCTCGCCATCCTCTTCGAGGACCGGTTCACGCTCGCCTGATCACAACCGGCCCGTACACGGAATTCCTGACAGTCCCGGCCAGCACCGGAATGTTCACCGCCAACGTGGTGTCGGGAGCGCCGTTCTGGCCCTCGCGGACACCCCAGTTGAAGGTGTCGACGAAATAGACGCCTTCCGGCAACGGTGCGCCGACTGCGAGGCCGATGGTTTCGCCCGGTTGGGTCACCGATCCCGCCAATGCCGGCGAGCCCGCCGTCAGGCACAACCCCGTCATGCAGGCCGCTGCCGCGACGCTGCTCTTGAAGGCCAGAGAATCGATGGATTTGCGCAGCTTGGAGCCAAGATCATTCAGCATCGTGTTTGCTCTTTCCGTATGCGGTGCCGTTCCCGCAAGTAAATTGAGGGGTTTGCGTGCCGTATTGGCGAGTAAGGAGGGGGGACAGTTTATGACGGCTTTTATTCGTGTGATGTTTTCTAATACGCTTGATGTGTCATGGGGATACAATGGCACTTTCGTTTGAAGCATTGCGCTGTTTTTGTGATTTCTGCTTCGCAGTTGCAGAATCTCTGGGTTGTGAATGAGGGTTTTGAGAAAAAATGAAGAGCCTATTGAGCTGGTTCGTCTCTTGACCCTTGGAAGAACGTCCAATGGGTAATGATTTGAAAATAAAAGGCAGCGCGGTTTTGTGGTGGAAATTTAAAAATTATGTAATACTAAAGAACAATTCGGCCGATTCGAAGTCTTAAGTTTCTGTTTTTGATGATTTCGCGGTGCGGTATGAGAATTTCATCGCAAATAGGACTTTCGATCAAACGATATTCAAAGATGAAGCCGTTGACTGCGCCGCTTGGGCCAAGCCCGCCGGGGGTGGAGTGCGAGGCCTGTGCCATCGCGGTCCGCAGCGCCGCTGGCACTCTGTGGACAGCCACACCAACTCACGTTAAAAGCACGGTTCGGCCGCGACAAGGCCGCGCCGCCGACTGTAGCCGACCGTAGCCGGAGCCTGGACAGCTTATGAAGACCGCCAACGACATCCGCCGCACGTTCCTGGACTTTTTCGCGAAGAACGGCCACCAGATCGTGGAGTCGTCGCCGCTGGTTCCGCGCAACGACCCGACGCTGATGTTCACGAACGCCGGCATGGTGCAGTTCAAGAACGTCTTCACCGGGGCGGAGCAGCGGCCCTATTCGCGCGCGACCACCTCGCAGAAATGCGTGCGCGCGGGCGGCAAGCACAACGACCTGGACAATGTCGGCTACACGGCGCGACACCACACCTTCTTCGAGATGCTGGGCAATTTCTCGTTCGGAGACTACTTCAAGGACGACGCGATCGCCTTCGCCTGGAACCTCGTGACGAAGGAGTTCGGGCTGCCGGCGGACAAGCTGCTGGTCACCGTCCACAGCTCCGACGAGGACGCGGCGGGGATCTGGCGCAAGGTGGCCGGCCTGTCGGACGACCGCATCATCCGCATCCCGACCGACGACAATTTCTGGCGCATGGGCGACACCGGACCCTGCGGTCCCTGCTCGGAGATCTTCTTCGACCACGGCCCGCACATTGCTGGCGGCCCTCCGGGCTCGCCCGACCAGGACGGGGACCGCTTCATCGAGATCTGGAACCTGGTGTTCATGCAGTATGAACAGCGCGGTCCCGACGACCTGATCGCCCTGCCGAAGCCGTCGATCGACACCGGCATGGGGCTGGAGCGTCTGGCCGCCGTGCTCCAGGGCAAGCACGACAACTACGACATCGACCTGATGCGGGCGCTGATCGTGGCCTCCGCCGAGGCGACGAAGACCGCGCCGGACGGCGCGCACGCCGTCTCGCACCGCGTCATCGCCGACCATCTGCGCTCCTGCTGCTTCCTGATCGCCGACGGCGTGCTGCCGTCGAACGAGGGCCGCGGCTATGTGCTGCGCCGCATCATGCGCCGCGCCATGCGCCACGCCCACATGATCGGCGCGCGTGAGCCGCTGATGCACCGCCTCGTCCCGGCGCTGATCCAGCAGATGGGCGACGCCTATCCGGAGCTGAACCGCGCCCGCGCTCTGATTGTCGAGACGCTGAAGCTGGAGGAGACCCGCTTCAAGCAGACTTTGGAGCGCGGCCTGCGCCTGCTGGAGGACGAGGTCGGTCGCCTGGGCGACGGGCAGCCGCTGCCCGGCGACGTCGCCTTCAAGCTGTACGACACCTACGGCTTCCCGCTCGACCTGACCCAGGACGTGCTGCGCACCCAGGGCCGCCCGGTCGATGAGAGCGGCTTCAAGGCCGCCATGGACGAGCAGCGCCGCAAGGCCCGCGAGTCCTGGGCCGGCTCGGGCGAAGCGACGACCGAGAAGCTGTGGTACGAGCTGAAGGACGAGCTGGGCGTCACGGAATTCTTCGGCTACGACACCGAGGTCGCCGAGGGCAAGGTGACGGCCATCGTCAAGGGCGACGCCCGCGTCGAGCAGGCCGCCGCCGGGGACGAGGTGCTGGTCATCGTGAACCAGACGCCCTTCTACGGCGAGTCGGGCGGTCAGGTTGGCGATGCCGGCGTGATCTTCTCCGCCGAGGGCACCGAGGTCGCCGTCTCCGACACCCAGAAGAAGCTGGGCGCCGTCTGGGCCCATGTCGGCACGGTTACCAAGGGCACGCTGAAGGTCGGCGACGTGGTGGAGTTGCGCGTCGATACGGAGCGCCGCTCGGCCATCCGCGCCAACCACTCGGCCACCCACCTGCTGCACGAGGCGCTGCGCCGCCGCTTGGGCGAGCATGTCACCCAGAAGGGCTCGCTGGTTGCCCAGGAGCGCCTGCGCTTCGACATCAGCCAGCCGACCGGCCTGACTCCGGCTGACATCGCCGCGGTCGAGGACGAGGTGAACCGCCGCATCCTCGGCAACAGCGAGGTCGTCACCCGCCTGATGTCCCCGGACGAGGCCCGCGCATCGGGCGCCATGGCCCTGTTCGGCGAGAAGTACGGCGACGAGGTGCGCGTCGTCTCCATGGGCGGCCCGCACGGCGAGCTGGACCGCGACTACTCGATCGAGCTGTGCGGCGGCACCCACGTCCGCCGCACCGGCGACATCGGCCTGTTCACGATCGTCGCCGAGGGCGCCGTCGCTGCGGGCGTGCGCCGCATCGAAGCGCTGACCGGCACCGGCGCCAAGGCTTGGCTGTCGGAGCGCGACCATTTGCTGACCGAGGCCGCGTCCGTCCTGAAGGTCCGTCCGGAGGACGTCCCGTCGCGCCTCGCCGCTCTGGTCGACGAGCGCAGGAAGATGGAGCGCGAGCTGGCCGAACTCCGCCGTCAGGTGGCGATGGGGGGTGGTGCGAAGGCCGAGGGCGGCAACGAGGCCAAGGACATCGCGGGCATCAAGTTCGCCGCCCGCGTGGTCGAGGGCCTGCCGGCCAAGGACCTGAAGCCTATGGCCGATGAGCTGAAGAAGCAGGTCGGTTCCGGCGTCGTCGTTCTGATCGCCTCCAATGAGGGCAAGGCGTCCATCGTCGTCGGCGTCACCGACGACCTGACCGCCAAGATCAGCGCCGTCGATCTGGTGCGCGTTGGCGCGGAGGCTCTGGGCGGCAAGGGCGGTGGCGGCCGTCCGGACATGGCCCAGGCCGGCGGCCCGGACGCCGCGCTGGCGCCCGCCGCCGTCGAGGCCATCGAGAAGGCGCTGGCGGCGAAGGCCGCCTCCTAATAACTGCGTTTCTCGTCCGAGGGCACCGGCTCCAACGTGGGTGCGCTCGGCGGGTGTCGGCGGATCACGAGGCCGGGACGGTCGGGAATGCCGTAGCGCCGGTATTCCCGTGCCAGCTGCCCGGTCAGCGCCAGCCCGGCCATGCGGACGTCCGCAGCCAGCGAGGCCAGTGGCGCGTCGAGCGTCTTGGGCCGGTTGCGCTCCACCAGGAAATGGCCCAGCCACGCCGCGCCGTAGCCGATCAGCGGCGCCGCTACGAGCGCCCGCCAGTCGCGGCGGGCCAGTCCTACCCCAAGCAGGGCCGCCGCCGACAGCGTGCCAGCGACGTGCAGTGCCCGGTTCGTCGGGTCGCGGTGCTGTTCCAGATATTCGGGCCAGAAATTCGGATCGGTCGCCATGGCGGACTCCTTCCGCGAGGGAACGCCGGGCGGCTCGTGGCGGTTCCGTCTTGCATGACGCCCGCCGTGCTGGAAGGATGCGCGGGTCAACGAACGATACCGTGGAACCGACAGGCATGCGCTTCACCGGCACCGACTCCTACGTCGCCACCGACGACCTGATGGTGGCCGTAAACGCCGCCATCACGCTTGAGCGCCCGCTGCTGGTGAAGGGGGAGCCGGGAACCGGCAAGACCGTGCTGGCCCAGGAGGTCGCCCGCGCCCTGAACAAGCCGCTGCTCGCCTGGCACATCAAGTCCACCACCAAGGCGCAGCAGGGGCTCTACGAGTACGACGCGGTCAGCCGCCTGCGCGACAGCCAGCTTGGCGAGGAGCGGGTGCACGACATCGGCAACTACATCGTGCGCGGCAAGCTGTGGGAGGCGTTCGATGCGCCGGAACCCCCCGTGCTGCTGATCGACGAAATCGACAAGGCCGACATCGAGTTTCCCAACGACCTGCTGCTCGAACTCGATCGCATGGAGTTCCACGTCTATGAGACGCGGCAGACGGTCAAGGCGGCCCGGCGCCCCCTCGTCATCATCACCTCAAACAACGAGAAGGAGCTGCCGGACGCCTTCCTGCGCCGCTGCTTCTTCCATTACATCCGCTTCCCCGACCGCGACACCATGGAGCGGATCGTGGATGTCCATTATCCCGGCCTGAAGCAGGACCTGCTGCGCGAGGCGATGTCGCTGTTCTACAGCCTGCGCGAAGTGCCGGGCTTGAAGAAGAAGCCCTCCACCTCGGAGCTGCTCGACTGGATCAAGCTGCTGATGGTCGAGGACGTGGACCCCGAGACCCTGCGCGCCAAGGACGCCCGCAGCCTGATCCCGCCGCTGTGCGGCGCGCTCCTGAAGAACGAGCAGGACGTGCATCTGCTGGAACGGCTGGCTTTTCTCGCCAAGCGGGAAGGGCGCTAGGAAGCGCTTGACCGCGGCCGGCCTTCTGGGGCAGCCTGAACCCATGCAATCGACCCCGCACCTGAACCGAATGCGAATTACCGCCCCGGCGCTCTGACAGAGGGCGCCGGACCGCGAGCGTTCGTTTTCGCAATCTGGTGTGGAGTGTGGCGTGTCCGTGCGCCCTGGGTCTTCCGGAACCCGCAATCCGGTCCATCACGATCCCCTGACCCGTTGCTTTACGCGTGCGTTGCGCCATCCGGCGGAGCGAATGCGGGGCTCCGCGCGAATTATCGTCCCGGTCCGCTGACGCGGGCCGGGTTTCGCGCCTTCCTTTTCCGCCCCCGTTCGTTCCCTCCGCCCGAGGACTCCCGCGATGCCGTCCGCGCACGCCACCCGTCTGCCTTCCGTTTCCTGTCGCCGCGACACCGAAGACCGTTTGCCGCCCTGGCTTCCCCTCTCCGCCATCGAGGACGCCGCCGAGCGTTTGAATGGGCGGATCGTCCGCACGCCGCTGCTGCCCGCTCCGGTGCTGGGGCGTGACGTCTGGCTGAAGGCCGAGACCTTCCAGGCGACCGGCGCCTTCAAGGAGCGCGGCGCCCTGAACCGCCTGCTGCGTCTGACGGCGCTGGAGCGCGCGGCGGGCGTCGTCGCCATGTCGGCGGGCAACCACGCCGCCGGACTGGCGCTGCACGCCCAGCGGCTGGGGGTGGCGGCGACCATCGTCATGCCAGTCACCGCGCCGCGCTGCAAGGTGGAGCGGACGGAGGCGTTGGGTGCCGAAGTCGTTCTGTCCGGATCCAGCGTGGGGGAGGCGAAGGCTCGCGCGCTGCAACTGGCGGCGGAGCGGCGTCTGACCTTCGTGCATCCCTACGACGACCCGGACGTGATCGCGGGACAGGGGACGGTGGGGCTGGAGGTGCTGACCGACCGCCCGGACCTCGACAGGCTGGTGGTGCCGGTGGGTGGTGGTGGCTTGCTGGCCGGGATGGCGGCGGCGGTGAAGGGGTGGAAGCCCTCCGTCACCGTGGTCGGGGTGCGGCTGGCGCGGCGGCGGGGGCCGACCTTGGCCGACGGGATCGCGGTGGACGCACTGGGCAAGCTGCCGCAGGCTCTGCTGGCCGGCTTCGTGGACGCCCTGGTCGAGGTGGAGGAGGCGGAGGTCGCGGCGGCGATGCGGACCCTGCACGGCTCCTTCGGCATGGTGGCGGAGGGTGCCGGGGCCGCCGCGGTGGCGGCGCTGCTGGCCGGAAAGGTGCCGGCGGAGGGGCGGACCGTCGCCGTGCTGTCCGGCCGCAACGTGGATTCCGACACGCTGGTGCGGACGCTCGCCGCCGCTTGATCGGCATCAATGACCGCAGGCCGGCGCGGGCCCAGGATTGGCCTGCGGGCGCACTGCCGCAAGGGCGGTGTCCACGCAGGCAGAAGACCGGCTGTTCCCGTGACTCGTCTGGTGTCCCTCCTCGCGCTCGTGGTTCTGGCCGTCGGGCTTCTCGGCGGTGCCGTGCCCATGCGCACGCCGGACCTCCCGGCACCGCACTGCGAGTCCACTGCCGTGCAGGATTCCGCGGACTGCGACATCCACCACCCGACGGACAGCCCCGTTCCAGGAAAGACCCACGCCCATGGCACCGCGGGGTGCCTCTGCCTGAGCGGGGCCTGTGACCTGCCCGGCCTGCCGGCCCGGGTCGGCGTGCCCTTCGGCCATCGCCTCGCGACCCTGCTTCCCGGCGCGGACGCCGAGCCCGCCGCCGCCCACGCGCCGCCGCTGCCACCGCCGCGCGCCTGATTCCCGCCGTTCCGTCGCCTTTTCCCTGACCTGCGGACGCGCCACGACCCGTGCCTGGACCCGTTTCCGGACTTGTGTCTGTCGAGGCACCGGCGCGCCCGCCGAACACGCGCGAGTCATCCCATGACCATGACCCACTACATGGAACTGCTGGCCGTCAACCAGCCCTGGAACCTGCTGATCTTCATGGCGGTTCCCGTCATCCTGGCCGAGACGGTGGCGATCAGCGAACTGTACCTGCTCTACACCCGCGACTATGACGGCCCGGTGCGGCGGCTGAACCGCTGGGCCGGCATCACCGTCGGCGTCTATTTTACGGGCGTCTTTGTGTATCTGATGCAGAACGCGGTGGTTCCGCTGACCGCGTCCGGCGGCTGGCGCGGGCCGGCGGACGTGCTGGCGGTGGGCTTCTACCTTGCCGGCATCGTCCCGCTCGGCGGCATCGCGCTCCTGGACCTTGGACTGATCGGCCGGGGCCGCGGCGAGCATGGCCGCATGGCGATCCACGCGGCTTTGGTCGGCCTGTTCCTGATCGTCGCGCACATCGCCATGATCTTCGGGATGCTGGACCCGACGCTGCTCACCGGTGCCGCCGCGGCTGGCGGGGGGCACACGATGCACTGAACGGATGCATCCCCTCGCCCGTCCCCGAGCGGGCGAGGGGACCATTCTCGGTCAGGGCGCCATGAACACGCTGCGGTGCTGGCCGATCTCGCCGCTGGTCAGGTCACGCGCCAGCACCGTCACGTCGGTGGACCCTGGCATCGCGGCGCCCCGCGGCACGCGGACGAAGATGCGGTAGGTCGCCACCGAATCCGCCTCCGCGGTCAGCGTCAGCGAGCCTCCCGACTGGGCGTCCACGCTGGCCACCGACAGGTCGGCGTTTGCCAAACCCTCCACCGACAGGCGGTAGGTCCGCGCCTCGTGGGTCTTGTTCAGGATCTTGATGGTGTAGGCGTTCTGCACGTCGCCGTTCGACTGCTGCACATAGAGCGGCGCACGGTCGCGCAGCACGCTGACGTCCAGTGTCGGGCGCATCGCCAAGGAAATCGCCATGGCGCCGGCCACCACCAGGATGATGAGGGCGTAAATCACCGTGCGCGGGCGCAGCAGCCGCACGGGGGCCGCCTGACCGTCGGCCTTGGCGACTTGGTTGGATCGGTTGTCGAACAGGATCAGATCGCCGGGGCGCCCGACCTGGGCCATCACGTCGTTGCAGGCGTCCACGCACAGGCCGCAGCCGATGCAGGAGATCTGCTGGCCCTTGCGGATGTCGGTGCCGGTCGGGCAGACATGGACGCACAGCTTGCAATCGATGCAGTCGCCCAACCCCTCCGCCGTCCGCTCGTCCCAGCTCTGCGACTTGCGCAGCGGCGCGCGCCCTTCGCCGCGCCAGTCCTGGTAGGTGACGACGTAGGTGTCCTCGTCCACCATCGCCGCCTGGAAGCTGCGCCACGGGCAGACGTAGATGCAGATCTGCTCGCGCGCCCAGCCGGCGAAGAAATAGGTGGTGCCGGCGAACAGCCCGGCGAAGGCCAGCACCTTCCACGACACCTCGCCGGTCACGATCTCGCGCAGCAGGGTCGGGGCGTCGTTGAAGTAGAAGATCCAGGCGCCGCCGGTGACCAGGGAGATCGCCAGCCAGATGGCGTGCTTCGACGCCTTCAGCCCCAGCTTGCGCGCCGACAGCGGCGCCTTGTCCAGCCGGATGCGCTCGGTGCGCGGGCCTTCCAGCTTGCGCTCCACCCACATGAACAGGTCGGTCCAGACCGTCTGCGGGCAGGCGTAGCCGCACCAGATGCGGCCGAGCAGGGTGGTGGCGAAGAAGATGCCGAAGGCGCCGATGATAAGAAGGCCGGTCAGATAATAGACCTCCTGCGGCCAGATCTCGATCCAGAAGAAGTAGGCGCGCCGGCCCACCATATCGACCAGCACCGCCTGATCGGGAATGCCCGGCCCGCGATCCCAGCGCAGCCAGGGCGTGACGTAATAGACGCCGAGCAGGACCGCCAGCGCCAGCCATTTCAGGCGGCGGAAGCGGCCATGGACATCGGCGGCGTAGACCTTGGGGCGATGCACGAACCAGCGCTCGCGCGGCTGGTCGGCGTCGTGGGCGGTGGGGGCATGAGAGTGGAGGGACATGGTGTGCGACCTTGCTTTGACGCGGCGGTCAACCTAGTCCCTCTTTTATAAGGCTTCCGTGATGTAGTCACACTGCGGCAGATCAACCAGCCGGGCGGATAAGGCTCAGACCGTGTCGCCGCGCAGTTCGGCAAGCCCGTCCTCATAGGCGCGGTCGAACAGCGATTCCAGCCGGGCGTCGGTGCCGCGCAGGCCGGCGACGACCGTGTGCGCCCATTCGAAATACTCGATCTTCCGTTCCAGCGGCCAGTCGGCGGGCGGGCTGTGCGCCATCGAGCGCAGGTTGGACACCTTGTCGGCCAGCTTCACCAGCTTGGCGCGGGAGGAGGCGGTGGGGGCGGCGTCGATCTGCCGCTGCTTGCGCTCCGCCTTGCGCAGCCGCTTGTCGTCGGTGGTCTCGGCGACGACGCCGGCGACCTCCGCCCCGAAATGCTGCTCGATCTCCTCGTAGGAGGCGTCGGTGTCCTCCAGCGTGTCGTGCAGCAACGCGGCGATGACCACCACCGGGTCGTTGCCCGCCGTCGCCTCGGCGCACAGGAACGCCACCTCCGACAGGTGGTTGAGGTAGGGCTCGGCGCGCACGCCCTTGCGGCGCTGGTCGATGTGCTTGTGCGCGGCGAACTCCAGCGCGCGGGCGAAGTCGAGAAGGGCTGTCATGGCGTTCCTGGCGGGTCGGCGCTACGATGAGGGCGGATGAGGACGAAACCCCACGGGGGGAGGCGGCATGTTCACGGGTTTCTTCTTCGAACTGCGCAAGGCGGGCGTGCCGGTCTCGCTGAACGAGTACCTGACGCTCATGGAGGCCATGAAGCGCGGCGTCGCCGACTTCCGCGTCGAAGACTTCTATTACCTCAGCCGGGCCTGTCTGGTGAAGGACGAGCGCAATCTCGACCGCTTCGATCGGGTGTTCGGACAGGTCTTCAAGGGGCTGGAAGGGACGGAGGGCGCCGGGGGCGACGAAATTCCCGTGGTCGACCTGCCTGAGGAATGGCTGCGCAAGCTCGCCGAACGCTTCCTGACCGAGGAGGAGAAGGCGCAGATACAAGCCCTGGGCGGCTGGCAGAAACTCATGGAGACGCTGGCGGAGCGGCTGGCCGAACAGAAGGGGCGGCACCAGGGTGGCTCCAAATGGATCGGAACCGCCGGAACCTCGCCCTTTGGCGCCTACGGCTACAACCCGGAGGGCGTGCGCATCGGCCAGCACGAATCCCGCCACCGCCGCGCCGTGAAGGTGTGGGACAAGCGGGAGTTCCGGAATCTGGACGATCAGGTCGAGATCGGCACCCGCAACATCAAGGTGGCGTTGCGCCGCCTGCGCAAGTTCGCCCGCACCGGGGCGGCCAGCGAACTGGACCTGCCCGGCACCATCCGCGCCACCGCCAGCAACGCCGGCTGGTTGGACCTGAAGATGGTGCCGGAGCGCCACAACACGGTGAAGGTGCTGCTGTTCCTCGACATCGGCGGCTCGATGGACGACCACATCCGGCTGGTCGAGGAGCTGTTCTCCGCCGCGCGGGGCGAGTTCAAGCATCTGGAGCACTTCTACTTCCACAACTGCGTCTATGAGAGCGTGTGGCGCGACAACAAGCGCCGTCATGACGAGCGCACCCCGACCTGGGACGTGCTGCACACCTATCCCGCCGACTACAAGCTGGTCTTCGTCGGCGACGCGGCGATGAGCCCCTATGAGATCGCCTATGCCGGCGGCAGCGTCGAGCATTGGAACGAGGAGCCGGGGCAGGTCTGGCTGCAGCGGATGCTGTCGGTCTACAGCCGCGCCGTCTGGCTCAACCCCACGCCGGAATCGCGCTGGGGCTACACGGAAAGCACCCGCATGCTGCAGCGGCTGCTGAACGGGCGCATGTACCCGCTGACCTTGCAGGGACTGGACGCCGCGATGCGGGAACTGGTGCGGTAACGACGCTGTCCGGCTGCCGCCTTCGACGGTCGATTGGTTCGTGCGGAAACGGATGGCGCGGTGTGGCGTCAGTTGGCGCGATGGGGCACGCCTATGATGGCCGCGTCGAGCAGAACGCCGAAAGGCGTGGCAGCGGACCGTCCGTGGCTGAATCTCAATCTATGGCTGAAAAAATACTCTGCAACGCGCGTATTCATGTCGCGATGTCCCAGTAATTGATCGAATTTCTGAGCATTCTCGAAAGGAAAATGCACGAGTCGCAAAGTTAAGTATCTGAACAATCCTCAGCTCTGTATCTCTATACGATTAAACTCTGGCTAGGTTTTCGTTTGTTTTAAACATTGATCGTCATTTTTGCGGCTTCTCTGCAACATTGAGCGTCAAACATTTATTGAGAATCGTTCTTCCTTGAACGCATACGAGTGCATTACGGAGCATGCGGGCTCTTGTTCACAGCATGCAGTCGATGAGGGTGAGGGGAAATGGAGGGGGTTCTTGCGCGCATCAGCATCAGCGGCAAAATATACAGTGTTGTCGCGATTCTGGGAGTTGTTGCCGCAATCATCGGTGGCGTTGGCTCCATTGGAATGCAGACCTACGACGACAAGTTCGACCAGATTCAGAACTGGTCCCGGCGGGCGCTGATCAACGAGCAGATCAACAGCCTGATTTACAAGGTCGTCATGGACAGCCGCGGCATCTACGCCGCGGATGGAACGGCCGACGCCACGCCCTACGCCAAGAACATCATCGGCGCCACCGGCGAGCTGGAAAAGCTCATGGGAAAGCTGGAGGCTCTGCTGCCGCCGCAAAGCAAGGCTGCGTTCGGTGAGGCCCAGCAGATGGCGCGTGCGTTCGTCCTGCACCGCAACGAGGTTGCCCGCCTTGGGATGGAGGCCAGTCCGGATAAGGCGCGCGAACATGGCGATACCACCGAGGGTCGCGCGATCCGCAGCAAGCTGGGCCAGTTCATGGAGAAGGCCTCCGAACGCAACATGCAGGGCATTGACAAAGCCAATGAAGAGTTGAGCGCTCTGAACAGCCTGATGACGACGCTGATGCTGGTCGTCGGCATCGGCGGCGTCGTCGGCGCGCTGGCGTTGAGCGTCCTGGTCGCGCGCGTCGGCATCTCCCGCCCGATCGCCGGGATCACCGACGTGATGGCCCGTCTGGCGACCGGCGACACGTCGGTGACGGTGCCGGGCCTCGGCCGTGGCGACGAGATCGGCGGCATGGCCAAGGCCGTGGCGGTCTTCAAGGACAATGCCGTGGACCGCGAGCGCATGCGGGTCGCCGAGGAGGCGGAGCGTCGGGCCAAGGAGCGGCGCACCCACGCCGTCGAGGAACTGGTCCAGTCCTTCGACCGGAACGTCTCCGGCATCCTGCGCACCGTCGCCTCCGCCGCCACCGAACTGGAGGCCACGGCGCAGAGCATGCTGACGACCGCTGACCAGACCAAGGGGCAGGCGGCCAGCACGGCGGCGGCGGCCGAACAGGCGTCGGTCAATGTGCAGACCGTCGCCGCAGCGACCAACGAACTGAGCGCGTCGATCAACGAGATCAGCGGTCAGGTGACGCGCTCCACCAGCATCGCCGGCCACGCGGTGGGCGAGGCGCAGCAGACCAACGAGCGCGTCCAAGGCCTCGTCGCGCAGGCGCAGCGGATCGGCGACGTGGTGAAGCTGATCACCGACATCGCCAGCCAGACCAACCTGCTGGCCCTCAACGCGACGATCGAGGCGGCGCGGGCCGGGGAGGCGGGCAAGGGCTTCGCCGTCGTGGCGTCGGAGGTGAAGAACCTCGCCAACCAGACCGCCAAGGCGACCGACGAGATCGCCTCCCAGATCGCCTCCATGCAGGAAGCCACCGGCGGGGCGGCGGCGGCCATCAACGGGATCGGCGACACCATCGGCACCATCAGCGAGATCGCCACGATCATCGCCTCGGCGGTCGAGGAGCAGGGGTCGGCGACCGGCGAGATCGCCCGCAACGTGCAGCAGGCCGCGCAGGGCACCCATCTGGTGACGACCAACATCACCGAGGTCAGCGACGGCGCCACCCAGACCGGCTCCGCCGCCACCCAGGTTTTGGGCGCCGCCGGGGAGCTGTCCCGCCAGTCGGAGAGCCTACGCACGGAGGTGGAGCGCTTCCTGGCCGGCATCCGCGCCGCGTAAGGGGGCGGGGCAGGGGCGTGCGATGGCGCACGCCCCCAATCCATTACCTCCTGAACGGACCGAACGGCGTTTGCCGGACCGAAATCCCGTTTTTATCGTCACGGTCAATTCGTGTTCGAATGGAGGGTTGACCGTGGCGAAATCCTATCTGGCGTCCTGGAAGAAGGCGAAGGACCGCTTCGAGAAGACGACGGGCAAGAAGAAGCCCGATCCCAAGAGCCGTTTCGGCAAGCTGTTCAGCAAGATCAGCTCGACCGGCCTGGAAGGTGCGCTGAAGAGCTACGACGCCGCCACGACCGTGCAGGATGCGCAAAAGCACGCCCGTGCCTTCCAATCCGCGGCAAGCAGCTACATCCCCACGCTCGACGCAGCGGGCAAGGCGGCCAAGCAGGACGGCGACGCGGTTTACGCCGAGGCCTGCGCCGACATGGTGGCGTCGTTGAACAAGATCGCCGGCAGCGTCGTGACGGATCTGGAGCGGTTCGACGGCCTGCCGAAGACCATCGACGGCTACTTCAAGTCACCATACTGGTTCAAGCTTCTGAACAAGATCGCCAAGCAGGAAATGTCGCTCGAAAATGTCGAGCTGTACGACAAGATCCTGAAAGGCAAGCTGTCGAAGGCGGAGCCTGCGGAAGAGGCATACAAGGAATACGTGGCCGTCCGCTCACCCAAGGAAGTGAACATCGGATCGGGAACCCGGAGCGCCTGCAAGAAGTGCGCGGATCAGGGCGCTTGGACCGCCATGCCCTGGGACAAGGTGGCCAAGGATCTGGGCGCCAACCTGGCCGACACCATCGGACGCCTGCACAGCGCGCTCGCCAAGGGCGAGATCTGACGGCCGGGGGCGGTTGACGGGGCGGGCCTCCGCCGTCACTTTGAAGGTTCAGCTTTCTAAGGGACGGTATCGGGAGGCTCCGCCATGTACATCGCCATGAACCGTTTCCGCGTGCGTCCGGACTCGGAGCGGGACTTCGAGGAGGTCTGGCTGAACCGCGAGGTCCATCTGAACACGGTCCCGGGCTTCGTGGAGTTCCACATGCTGCGCGGCCCGCGCTACGAGGACCACCGCCTCTACTCCTCCCACACCGTCTGGGAGTCGGAGGCGCATTTCCAGGCCTGGACCCGCTCGGAGGAGTTCCGCGCCGCCCATCGCGGGGCGGGCGACCGCAAGCCGCTGTATCTCGGCCCGCCGCAGTTCGAGGGCTTCGAGGTGATCCAGACCGTGGGGCGCAAAGGCTGAGCCGCCGGATGCGCTCAGCCTTTCAAGGCGTCCTCGTCGCCGATCAGGCGGTGGGCGATGGCGACTGTAATGAGGCCGGCGAGCAGAAGGCCGTACTGCCACAGGCTGGACCAGTCGCCGGTCTGCACGTCGCCCGCCACCGCCTGAACCGGGCGCACGATCAGTTGACGCAGCAGCGTGATCATCGCCACCTCCAGGAAGACCCGCAGGTGGAAGCGGTTGGTACGCACATAGTCAACCTCCGCGGAGATCAGCGCGGACAGCGTCCAGACGATGAACAGCACGCCGAGCGCGTGCAGGAAGCCGAGCGCCAGCTGGTCCTTCTGGAAGGCCGCCCAGGCCTCCACGAAGAATTCCCAGACCACCATGGCACTCGCCGCGACCAGGGCGATCGCCAGAACGACGTGCAGCAGCCCGTTGAAGGACTTCAGGGCGCGGATCAGGCCCTGTTCGAGAAGCGAGTTGGGGGAGGTGCGGGGGAGCGATTGCAGCATCGTGGCTTGTCGCAAGGTCGAAGGGTGCGGGAAGATAGAAGCCCAACCCGGCGGACGCCCCCGCCGTTTTGCCATTGCCGCCATGGGGAAAACGCAAGCATTGCAGATCAGCGTCAAGTCGCCGCATCAATGGTCCCGGCTTTGCAGGTGGAAAAAAGCACCGGCCATTGAACTCCGGGCCTGATTTCGTCTAGGGTCGCCGCGGTCCCTCCGGCTTCGTTCCTTCGAGGGTTCCCCCAGGAGTGAATGGATGCGCGAAACCACCCCCATCACGGTCGCCCGCGGCGACGGCATCGGTCCGGAGATCACCGACGCGGTGCTTCACGTGATGGAGGCCGCCGGCGCCCGCCTGAAGGTGGAGGAGGTGCCGGCGGGCGAGCAGGTTTACCGCCGCGGCCATCTGGGTGGGCTGGACGCCGCCGGCTGGGGGTCGATCCGCCGCACCCGCGTCTTCCTGAAGGGGCCGATCACCACGCCCCAGGGCTATGGCAACAAGTCGCTGAACGTCACCGCGCGCACCACGCTGGGGCTGTTCGCCAACGTGCGGCCCTGCGTGTCGCACCATCCCTATGTCCGCACGCGGCACCCGCGCATGGACGTGGTCATCATCCGCGAGAACGAGGAGGACCTCTACGCCGGGATCGAGCATCGCCAGACCGACGAGGTGATCCAGTCGGTCAAGCTGATCTCCCGGCCGGGGTCGGAGCGCATCGTGCGCTACGCCTTCGACTACGCCCGCGCCAACCACCGGCGCAAGGTGACGGCCTTCGTCAAGGACAACGTCATGAAAATGACGGACGGGCTGTTCCTGAAGATCTTCAACGAGATCGCCGCCGAATTTCCGGAGATCAAGGCCGACCACCTGATCGTCGACATCGGCGCTGCCCGTCTGGCCGACCAGCCGGAGCGCTTCGACGTGATCGTGACGCTGAACCTGTACGGCGACATCGTGTCCGACATCGCCGCCCAGATCACCGGCTCGGTCGGGCTGGCCGGCTCCGCCAACATCGGCGACGCCTGCGCCATGTTCGAGGCGATCCACGGCTCGGCTCCGATGATTGCGGGTCAGGGGATCGCCAACCCGTCGGGGCTGCTGATGGCCGCGGTGATGATGCTGGTCCACATCGGGCAGGGCGACGTGGCGGCGCGGATCCACAACGCCTGGCTCAAGACCATCGAGGACGGCGTCCACACCGTGGACATCTTCAACCGCGGGGTCAGCCGCCAGCGCGTCGGCACCCACGCCTTCGCCGACGCGGTGGTGGAGCGGCTGGGCCAGATGCCGGTGACTCTGCCCACCGTCGGCTATGCCGTCACCGCGCGGCCCGCCTATGAGTCCGGGGTGCGGCTGTCTCCCCGCCGCAAGGCGGTGAAGGAGCTGGTGGGGGTGGACGTGTTCCTGCACTGGCCGGGCGGCAACCCGGACGAGCTGGCCGGGCTGGTGCTGCCGGTGGGCACACCGGCGCTTCGGCTGTCCAGCATCTCCAACCGCTCGCAGAAGGTCTGGCCGGAGAGCAACATCGGCGTCTTCTGCACCGACCACTGGCGCTGCCGCTTCCTGGCGCCGGAGGGCGTGGCGGTCGGCCACCCCGACATCGTCGAGCTGCTGTCGGGTCTGGCCCGCGCCGGTCTGGATTTCACCCAGACCGAGAACCTGTGCAACTTCGACGGCAAGTCCGGCTTCTCGGCCACGTGACGCGCGAAGCGGTGGAATAATCCGCCGCGGCCGGGCGTCCAGACGGGCAGGACATCTTTCCAAGGGGAGCGCCGCCGCATGCCTCTGCCAAAGCCGCCTCCCGACCCTTCTCCAGTGAACGGCCCGCCAGCCAATGGCCCCTCTGCCAATGGCCCGGTGGACGAGCGGGCCATCGCCGCGCAGGTGCCGCGGCTGCGCCGCTACGCCGCCGCGCTGGCCGGCAACCTGTCCGACGCCGACGACCTCGTGCAGGACTGCATCGAGAAGGCGCTGGCCAACCGGCACACGCTGCGGGACGTCACCCGGCTTGGCGGCTGGCTGCTGTCGATCCTGCACAACCTGCATGTCTCCGGCCTGCGCTGGCGCCGCCGCCGCGGGCCGGAGGTGCCGGTGGAGGACCTCGCCAACGATCTGGCGCTCAGCGCCGCCCCGGCCGATCGGGCGGAGGTGCGGGATTTCGTGCGGGCCTTCAACCAGCTGTCGGAGGAGCACCGGGCCGTGCTGCTGCTGACCGGGCTGGAGGGGCTGTCCTACCGCGAGGCGGCGGAGGTGCTGGGGGTTCCGGTGGGAACCGTCATGTCGCGGCTGGCCCGCGCCCGGGAACGGCTGCGCGTCCTGCTGGACGGCGGGACAGAGCAGGCGGTGAGGAGGATCAAGTGATGGACACCGAACCGGACGCCCCGGTGACCGAGGCCGAGCTGCACGCCTGGATGGACGGCGAATTGCCGGAGGAGCGGCGCGGCGAGGTCGAGCGCCATCTGGCGGGCAACCCCGATCTGGCCCGCCGCTTCGAGCGCTACCGCGCCCAGCGGGCGATGCTCCAGGGAACCTTCGGCCCGTTGATCGACCGGCCGTTGCCGGCGGCCCTGGTGCCGCCCTACGGCCGCGCCGGCCGGCCGGCGGTGCGCCGCTGGCTTCCGGCGCTGGCCGCCGCGGCGGTCCTGCTGGTGTTCGTCGCCGGTGGGGCGGGGGGCCTGTCTCTTATACACATCTGACGCTGCCGACGATTATACGC
>NZ_JAUQTX010000142.1:0-17379 GCF_059803775.1 Azospirillum sp. UFLA03-27
GCGTATAATCGTCGGCAGCGTCAGATGTGTATAAGAGACAGGTTTCAGGCGGATGGCCGCGCTCAGGCCCGACGGGCCGGCTCCGACGACAAGGACGTCGTACTCCATCACTTCGCGCGGGTCGCGAGCCATCTCGTCAGCCATTTCTTCTTCTTTCCTTTTTTCGTGCGAACAAACTCAGTGCGACAACAGAACGGGAAGGGTCATCTGGCGCAGGATCTGGCGGGTGTTGCTGCCCCGCCCGAACAGCGGGAACAGCGAACCGCCATAGCCGCCGAACCCGCCCATCACTAGAAGATCGGCGCCATGATCGGACGCGCGCGACAGCACGGCGTCCATGGGGGTCATGCTGGCGATGGTCATGCGTTCCTGCGTGGCCGTCACGCCGTGGCTCGCCAGATGCTCAAGGATGTCGACCTGCGGGACGTTGCCGCCCCCCTCCGCCCGCGGCTGCGTGTGGAAGGCGAGCAGGAGCACCGAACTCGCCCCCTTCAGCAGCGGCAGCGCGTCGTTGACGGCGCGGGCGGCCTCGCGGCTGCCGTTCCAGGCGATCACCGGACGGTCGGCGAGCTGGGGATAGGTGCCGGCGTGCGGCACGACCAGGATCGGGCGCCCGGCGTTCAGAACCACCTCTTCGAGCAGGTCCGCCGGGACGCGGCTGTCCTCCGGGTCGTGCTGGCCGAAGACGGCGAGGTCCACGTAACGCGAGCAGATCACCGTCTCGGCGATGACATGGCCGTACTCGCCGTGGCCGAGCTGCCACCAGCGCGTCGTCACGCCGGCCTCCCGGGCCTTCTCTTCGAACAGGTCCCGCGCGCGCTGCGCCGCCTGGGTCAGCGCCGGGCCGGCCTTGCGCGTGACGATGCCGGCGCCGGAGCTGTCGCTCTGCGCGAACAGGCCGGTCAGCGTCGCGCCATGCTTCTGCGCCAGGGTCAGGGCGACGGTCAGCCGCTCCCCGCAGCGGTCGCTGTCGTCCACATGCACCAGCAGGTTTGTGAAGCTCATGGCGCCCTTCCCTTCCCTCTTCCCCGTGTTTTACGCACATCCCCGCGCGCGGGCGACCTTCGAGGCGGTCGGACGGCCGATGGCATCGCTGATATAAGCGCCAGCCGCCACCAGCCGGTCGAGGTCCACCCCCGTCTCGATGCCCAGCCCGTTCAGCATGTAGAGCACGTCCTCGCTCGCCACGTTGCCCGACGCCCCCTTGGCGTAGGGGCAGCCGCCCAGCCCGGCGACGGAGCTGTCCACCACCGCCACGCCCATCTCCAGCGTCGCCAGGATGTTGGCGAGCGCCTGGCCGTAGGTGTCGTGGAAATGCACCGCCAAGCGCTCCATCGGCACGCGCTCCGCCACCGCCGCGATCATCGCCTGGGCCTTGGCCGGGGTGCCGGTGCCGATGGTGTCGCCGAGCGAGACCTCGTAACAGCCCATGTCGAGCAGCCGGCCGGCCACCTCGGCCACCGCCGCCGGGGCGATCTCCCCCTCGTAGGGGCAGCCGAGCACGCAGGAGACGTAGCCGCGCACCGGCACGCCCCGAGCCTTCGCCTGCTCCAGCACCGGAACGAAGCGGTCCAGGCTTTCGGCGATGGAGCAGTTGATGTTCTTCTGGCTGAAGCTTTCCGACGCGGCGGCGAAGACCGCCACCTCGTCGGCGCGGGCGGCGAGCGCGCCCTCCAGCCCCTTGGCGTTCGGTGTGAGGGCTGCATAGCGCACCCCCTCCTTGCGGCGGATGCCGGCGAAGACGTCCGGCGTGTCGGCCATCTGCGGGACCCATTTGGGCGACACGAAGCTGCCGGCCTCGATGGCGGTCAGCCCGGCGTCGGTCAGCCGGTCGACCAGACCGATCTTCACCGCCGTCGGGACGATCTGCTTCTCGTTCTGGAGGCCGTCGCGCGGGCCGACCTCCACCATGCGGACGCTCCTGGGCAGACGCATGCTCATCCCTCCGCCACGTCGAGGACCAGCAGGTCCACGCCTTCGGACACCTGATCGCCCGCCGCGAAGTTGACGGCGCTGACCGTGCCGGCGGCGGGGGCCTTGATGGTGTGCTCCATCTTCATCGCCTCCAGCAGCATCAGCGGCGCGCCCGCCTCCACCGTCTGGCCGGGCTCGACCAGCACGCGGACGACGGTGCCGGGCATCGGCGCGGTCAGGCGGCCGGACCCGCCCTCCTGCTCCGCGGCGCGGGCGGTCGGGTCGTCCAGATGCAGGCGCCACACCGCTCCATCCGATAGGATGGTCAGGTCCAGCCCCTGGCAGACCACCGTGGCGCGGGTGCGCACCGCGTCGATGGTGGCGGTCAGCGTCTCGCCATCGAGCGTCACCCGCTCCGCCCGGATGGCCGGGCGGCCCTCCACCTCGATCTCGTAGCCGTCGGGGCGGAAATGCAGGGTCAGGCCGCGCGGCGTGTCGCCGTCGAGCAGGCGCAGGTCGTGGTGGTTGTCGTCGTTGAGGCGCCAGCCGCTGGCCGACAGCCAGGGCGACCAGGGATCCGACGCGGCGCGGCGGGCCTTGCGGGCGTCGGCGTTGCGGCGGAGCAGCACGCTGAGCGCGGCGATGGCCAGCCCGCGGTCCGGCACCGGAGCCGGCGGGGGCAGCAGATCGGCGCGGTGCCGCTCGATGAAGCCGGTGTCGATCTCCACCGCGCGGAAGGCCGGATGCCCGGCGATGGCGCCGAGGAAGGCGACGTTGGTGGTCACCCCGACCACCTCGTAGGCGGCGAGCGCCACGCGCAAGCGGCGGAGTGCCGCCTCGCGGTCCTCGTCCCAGACGATCAGCTTGGCGATCATCGGGTCGTAGAACATGGTGACCTCGTCGCCCTCGCGGACGCCGGTGTCGACGCGGACATGGTCGTTCTCGGCGGGCGGGCGCAGGCGGACCAGCTTGCCGATGGCCGGCAGGAACTCGCGCTGCGGGTCCTCCGCGTAGAGGCGCGCCTCGAAGGCGTGGCCGCGGCGGGTGAGCTGGTCCTGCATCAGCGGCAGCGTGCCGCCGGCGGCGACGCGCAGCTGCCATTCGACGAGGTCCTGGCCGGTGATCTTCTCGGTCACCGGATGCTCGACCTGGAGGCGGGTGTTCATCTCGATGAAGTAGAATCCGCCGTCCTCGTAGAGGAATTCCACGGTCCCGGCGCCGACGTAGTTCACCGCCTTGGCGGCGGCCACCGCGGCCTCGCCCATGCGGCGGCGCAGGTCGTCGGGCAGCGCCGGGGCCGGGGCCTCCTCGATCACCTTCTGATGGCGGCGCTGGATCGAGCAGTCGCGCTCGAACAGATAGACGCCGTTGCCGTGGGTGTCGCAGAAGACCTGGATCTCCACATGGCGCGGGCGGCCCAGATACTTTTCCAGAAGCACGCTGTCGTCGCCGAAGGCGGCCTTCGCCTCGCGCTTGGCGCCGGCGACCGCGTCGGCGAATTCGCCGGCGGCGCGGACCACGCGCATCCCCTTGCCGCCGCCGCCCGCCGACGCCTTGACCAGCACCGGGTAGCCGATGCGCTCGGCCTCCGCGCTCAACGTCTCCAGGTCCTGGGCCTCGCCGTGGAAGCCGGGGACCAGCGGCACGTCGACCTGGGACATCACGCGCTTGGATTCCGCCTTGGAGCCCATGACGCGGATGGCCTCGATCGGCGGGCCGATGAAGACCACGCCGGCCTCGGCGCAGGCCGCCGCGAAGCCGGCGTTCTCCGACAGGAAGCCGTAGCCGGGATGGATGGCCTGGGCGCCGGTGCGCTTCGCGACCTCAAGGATCGCGTCGCCGCGCAGGTAGCTCTCGCCGACCGGCGCCGGGCCGATGCAGACGGCCTCGTCGGCCATCTCCACATGCATGGCGCGGGCGTCGGCTTCCGAGTACACGGCGACGGTGCGGATGCCCATGCGGCGGGCGGTGCGGATGACGCGGCAGGCGATCTCGCCGCGGTTTGCGATCAGAATCTTGTCGAACATGGTCCGTCAGCTCCGCCACGCCGGTTCGCGTTTCTCCAGGAAGGCGCCGACGCCCTCCCTCCCCTCGTCGCTCGCGCGCTGGCGGGCGATGCGCTCCGCCGTGTCGCGGACCAGCGCGTCGTCCAGCGGACGGCGCGCCACGGCGCGGATCAGCTCCTTGGCCGCGGTCTGCGAGGCCGGGCCGCATTGCAGCAGGTTGCGCACCATCACCTCGACCGCGGCGTCCAGCTCCGTCGCCGGGAGGGTCTGGTGCAGCAGGCCGAGCCGCAGCGCCTCGGCGGCGGAGAAGCGCTCCGCCGTCAGGAAGTAGCGTCGGCAGGTGCGCTCGCCCATCGCGGCGACGACGTAGGGGCTGATGACCGCGGGGATCAGGCCCAGCCGCACCTCGGTCAAGGCGAAGCTGGCGGTCTCGGCGGCGATGGCGATGTCGCAGGCGGCGACCAGCCCCACCCCGCCGCCGAAGGCCGGACCCTGCACCACGGCGATGGTCGGCTTCGGGCATTCGTCCAGCGTGCGCAGCATGGTGGCGAGGCCCATGGCGTCCTCGACGTTTTCGCCATGGCTGTAACCCGCCATCTTCTTCATCCAGCCGAGGTCGGCTCCGGCGGAAAAGCTCTTGCCCGCGCCGCGCAGCAGGATGGCGCGGACGTCCGGGTTCGATCCCAGGCTGAGGAAGGCGTCGGTTAGATCGGCGATGACCCGCTCGTTGAAGGCGTTGTGCACCTCCGCCCGGTTCATCGTAACGGTCGCCACGCCGCCCAGGGAGCCGCTGTCGGCGATGTCGATCAGAATGTCGCTCATGCTCGTCGTCCCCCCGCTCACATCCGGAACACGCCGAAGGTGGTCTTCTCGACCGGGGCGTTCAGCGACGCCGACAGGCCGAGGCCGAGCACCATGCGGGTGTCCGCCGGGTCGATGATGCCGTCGTCCCACAGCCGGGCGGAGGCGTAGTAGGGATGGCCCTGGTCCTCGTACTGCTGGCGGATCGGGGCCTTGAAGGCCTCCTCCTCCTCCGGCGCCCAGCTCCTGCCCTGGGATTCCATGGCGTCGCGCCGGACCTGGGCGAGCACGCCCGCGGCCTGTTCCCCACCCATCACGGAGATGCGCGAGTTCGGCCACATCCACAGGAAGCGCGGGCTGTAGGCGCGGCCGCACATGCCGTAGTTGCCCGCACCATAGCTGCCGCCGATGATGACGGTGAATTTCGGCACCTTGGCGCAGGCGACGGCGGTGACCAGCTTCGCGCCGTCCTTGGCGATGCCGCCCGCCTCGTACTTCCGCCCGACCATGAAGCCGGTGATGTTCTGCAGGAAGACCAGCGGAATGCCGCGCTGGCAGCACAACTCGACGAAATGCGCGCCCTTCAGGGCGGATTCGCTGAACAGGATGCCGTTGTTGGCGATGATGCCGACCGGATAGCCGAAGATGTGGGCGAAGCCGCAGACCAGCGTCGTGCCGTAGAGCGGCTTGAACTCGTCCAGCACCGAGCCGTCGACCACTCGGGCGATGACCTCGCGCACGTCGAAGGGCTTGCGCGGGTCGCTGGGGATCACGCCGTAGAGTTCACGGGGGTCGTAGGCCGGCTCCTGCGGCTCGCGCAGGTCCATGTCGATGCGCTTGCTGCGGTTCAGGTTCGACACGACCTTGCGCGCCATGGCGAGCGCGTGGGCGTCGTTCATCGCGTAATGGTCGGTCACGCCGGAGGTGCGGGAATGCACGTCGGCCCCGCCGAGGTCCTCCGCCGACACCACCTCCCCGGTCGCCGCCTTCACCAGCGGCGGGCCGCCGAGGAAGATGGTGCCCTGGTTGCGCACGATGATCGCCTCGTCCGACATGGCGGGCACATAGGCGCCGCCCGCCGTGCAGCTTCCCATCACCACGGCGATCTGCGGGATGCCCTGGGCCGACATGTTGGCCTGATTGAAGAAGATGCGGCCGAAATGGTCGCGGTCGGGGAACACCTCGTCCTGGTTCGGCAGGTTGGCGCCGCCCGAATCGACCAGATAGATGCAGGGCAGGTTGTTCTGCTGCGCCACTTCCTGCGCCCGCAGGTGCTTCTTGACGGTCAGCGGGAAGTAGGTGCCGCCCTTCACGGTGGCGTCGTTGACGACCACCATGCATTCCTGCCCAGCCACGCTGCCGATGCCGGTGATGATGCCTGCCGCCGGGATGTCGTCGTCATAGACCTTGTAGGCGGCCATCTGCGACAGCTCCAGGAAGGGCGATCCCACGTCGAGAAGCTGGCGGATGCGCTCGCGCGGCAGCAGCTTTCCGCGGGACAGGTGCTTGTCGCGGGCCTTGGCGCCGCCGCCCTGCTTGATGGCGCCCACCTTCTCGCGCAGGTCGGCGACCAGGGCGGACATGGCGTCGGCGTTCTTCTGGAACTCGGCGGAGCGCGGGTTCAGGGCGCTCTTCAGGACGGTCATGGCCGTCGTCCTCCCGTCTCTTCTTGTTCTACTGCATCAGGGCGCGGCTGATGACCAGCCGTTGAATGTCGCTCGTGCCCTCATAGATCTGGCAGACGCGCACGTCTCTATAAATGCGCTCCACCGGGAAATCATTCAGGTAGCCGTATCCGCCGTGGATCTGGATGGCGTCGGAGCAGACGCGCTCGGCGATTTCCGAGGCGAACAGCTTCGCCATCGCCGCCTCCTTCAGGCAGGGCTCGCCCGCGTCGCGCAGGCTCGCGGCGTGCAGGACGAGCTGGCGCGCGGCCTCCACCTTCGTCGCCATGTCGGCCAGCCGGAAGGCCACCGCCTGATGCTGGATGATCGGCACGCCCATGCTCTGCCGCTCCTGGGCGTAGCGGGTGGCGTGGTCGAGCGCGGAACGCGCCATGCCCACCGACTGCGACGCGATGCCGATGCGCCCGCCCTCCAGATTGGCGAGCGCCACCCGGTAGCCGCCGCCCTCCGCGCCGAGCATCAGGTCGGCGGGGATGCGGCAGTCCTCAAGGACGATCTGGCAGGTATCGGAACAGCTCTGGCCGAGCTTCTCCTCGACCCGCGCGACCTGGAAGCCGGGGGTGTCGGTCGGCACGATGAAGGCGGTGATGCCCTTCTTGCCGGCGTCGGGGTCGCTGACCGCGAAGACGATGGCGACGTCGGCGTTCTTGCCGGAGGTGATGAACTGCTTGGTGCCGTTGAGGACCCAGTGGTTGCCGTCGCGGCGGGCGCGGGTCTTGATGGCGGCGGCGTCGGACCCCGCCTGCGGCTCGGTCAGGCAGAAGCAGCCGAGTTGCTCGCCGCGGGCCATCGGCTTCAGGAAGCGGTCCTTCTGCTCGGCGCTGCCGAACTTCAGGATCGGCATGCAGCCGACGGAGTTGTGCACGCTCATGATGGTGGAGATGGCGCCATCGCCCGCCGCGATCTCCTCAATGGCGAGCGCGTAGGCGATGTGGTCGGTGCCGGCGCCATCGAACTCCTCCGGCACCAGCATGCCCATCAGGCCGAGCCGGCCCATCTCGGCCAACTCCTCCCTGGGGAAGGCGCCGGTGCGGTCGCGCTCGGCGGCGGTGGGCGCCAGCCGCTCCGCCGCGAAGTCCCGCGCCATGTCGCGCACCATCCGCTGCTCTTCCGTCAGCCGCATTGCTTTCCCTCCCGTTCTCCCTCTCCCCTCCGGGGAGAGGGCCGGGGTGAGGGGGTTGCGCTTTTGCCGAACGCTTCGACATGCGCAACCCCCTCACCCTAACCCTCTCCCCGGAGGGGAGAGGGGATTATGATTCCCCTGCCCTTACACCAACTCCACCGCCACCGCCGTGGCCTCGCCGCCGCCGATGCACAGCGAGGCAACGCCGCGCTTCAGCCCGTTCTTCTCCAGCGCCGCCAGCAGCGTGACGAGGATGCGCGCCCCCGAGGCACCGATCGGATGGCCGAGCGCGCAGGCGCCGCCATGCACGTTGATCTTGTCGTGCGGGATGTCGAGTTCGCGCATGGCCGCCATGGCGACCACGGCGAAGGCCTCGTTCAGCTCGTAGAGGTCCACGTCCTTGGCCGACCAGCCGGCGCGCTCCAGCACCTTATTGATCGCACCGACCGGGGCGGTGGTGAACCAGGCCGGGGCCTGGGCGTGGTTGGCGTGGGCCTTGATCTCCGCCAGGATCGGCAGGCCCAGCTTCTCCGCGTTCGACCGGGTGGTCAGCACCAGCGCCGCCGCACCGTCGGAAATGGAGGAGGCGTTGGCCGCCGTCACCGTGCCGTCCTTGGCGAAGGCCGGCTTCAGCGTCGGGATCTTGGCCGGGTCGGCCTTCAGCGGCTGCTCGTCCTTCTCCACCACCGTGTCGCCCTTGCGGCCCTTGACGATGACCGCGGTGATCTCCTTGACGAAGCTGCCGTCCTCGGTCGCGCGGCGGGCGCGGTTCAGGCTCTCGATGGCGTAGTTGTCCTGCGCCTCGCGGGTGAACTGGTAATGGGTGGCGCATTCCTCCGCGAAGGTGCCCATCAGGCGCCCGCGGTCGTAGGCGTCCTCCAGCCCGTCGAGGAACATGTGGTCGAGCACGCGCCCATGGCCCATGCGGTAGCCGCCGCGCGCACGGTCCAGCAAGTAGGGAGCGTTGGACATGCTCTCCATGCCGCCGGCGACCATGATCTCCGCCGAGCCGGCCTTGATGAGGTCGGTGGCGAGCATCACCGCCTTCATGCCAGACCCGCAGACCTTGGAGATGGTCGTGCAGCCCGCCGCCTCCGGGATGCCGGCGCCGAGCGACGCCTGACGGGCCGGCGCCTGCCCCAGACCGGCGGGCAGGACGTTGCCCATGAAGACCTCGTCCACGGCGTCCGGCTTCACGCCCGCGCGCTCCAGCGCCGCCTTGATGGCGGCGGAGCCGAGCTGCGGCGCGGTCAGCCCCTGCAAGTCGCCCTGGAAGCCACCCATCGGCGTGCGGGCGGCGCCCGCGATGACAACGGTATCGGTCATGGTCATTCCCTTCCCTCCGGCTTTATGCCGTTTCCCTCAGGCCGTTTCCTTGAACAGCTCGCGCCCGATCAGCATGCGGCGGATCTCGCTGGTGCCGGCGCCGATCTCGTAGAGCTTGGCGTCGCGCAGCAGGCGGCCCGTCGGGTATTCGTTGATGTAGCCATTGCCGCCCAGAGTCTGAATGGCCTCCAGCGCCATCCAGGTCGCCTTTTCGGCGGCGAAGAGGATCGCCCCGGCGGCGTCCTTGCGGGCCGTCTCGCCGCGGTCGCAGGCCTTGGCGACGGCGTACACGTAGGCCTTGGCGGCGTTCATGATCGTGTACATGTCGGCCAGCTTGCCCTGCATGAGCTGGAACTCGCCGATCGGCTGGCCGAACTGCTTGCGGTCGTGCAGATAGGGAACCACCACGTCCATGCAGGCCTGCATGATGCCGAGCGGCCCGCCGGCCAGCACCGCGCGCTCATAGTCGAGGCCCGACATCAGCACGTTCACACCGCGCCCGACGCCGCCCAGGATGTTCTCCTCCGGCACCTCGCAATCCTCGAACACCAACTCGCCGGTGTTGGAGCCGCGCATGCCCAGCTTGTCGAGTTTCTGCGCGACGGAGAAGCCCTTGAAGGACTTCTCAATAAGGAAGGCGGTGATGCCGCGCGGGCCGGCGTTGACGTCGGTCTTGGCGTAGACCACCAGCGTGTCGGCGTCCGGCCCGTTGGTGATCCACATCTTCGTGCCGTTCAGCACGTAGCGGTCGCCCTTCTTCTCAGCGCGCAGCTTCATCGACACCACGTCGGACCCGGCGTTCGGCTCCGACATGGCGAGCGCGCCGATGTGCTCGCCGGAAATCAGCTTGGGCAGGTAGCGGGTCTTCTGCTCCGCCGTGCCGTTCTTGCGGATCTGGTTGACGCAGAGGTTGGAGTGCGCGCCGTAGCTGAGGCCGACCGAGGCCGAGGCACGGGAGATCTCCTCCATCGCCACGACATGCTCCAGATAGCCCATGCCGGCGCCGCCGTATTCCTCCTCCGCCGTGATGCCGAGCACGCCGAGGTCGCCGAACTTCCGCCACAGCTCGTTCGGGAACTCGTTGGTCCGGTCGATCTCGGCGGCGCGGGGCGCGATCTCGTCGGCGGCGAAACTGCGCACGGTGTCGCGCAGCATGTCCGCGGATTCGCCGAGGTCGAAGTTCAGGGTCGGATACTGGTTCGACAGCATGGTGTTGGCGCTCCCCCCGGAGGTCTGTTCTTCGTTCCCGCCATACGGCGACGTATGGAGCCGTACGGTAGCGTATGGAAATGGGCGTGGCAAGGCCTCTTGGCCCGTCCCCCTTCTGGAGGAGGGCCAAGAGGGTCAGTTCACTTCATGTTGATGATGATCGTCTTCTTGTGGGTGAAGTGCTCCAGCATCGCTTCCAGCGAGGCCTCCTTGCCCAGCCCCGACGACTTCACGCCGCCATAGGACAGGTTCGGCTGCACCACCAGATTCTGGTTCACCTGGACGAATCCGGCCTCCAGGCGATGCACCGCGTCCATGGCCACCTTCAGGTCGCGCGTCCAGATCGTCGCGGCGAGGCCGTATTCGGTGTCGTTGGCCTGGGCGATGACCTCTTCGTAGTCGGTCCAGCGGATGACGCAGCAGACCGGGCCGAAGATTTCCTCCTGCGCAATGCGGTCGCTGTTCTTCACGCCGGTGAAGATATGCGGCTGTACGTACAGGCCCTTGGTCAGTTTCGGGTCGGACGGCATTGCGGAGCAGACATGCGGCGTCGCCCCACCCTCCTTGCCAATGGCGATGTAGCTCTGCACCCGGTCGAGCTGCTGTGGCGAGACAATGGTGCCGATGTCGGTCGACTCGTCCAGCGGGTCGCCCATCTTCATCGCGTTCACCTTCTCCTTCAGCTTCTCCACGAAAGCGTCGTGGATGCTGTCATGGACGAAGATGCGCGACGATGCGGTACAGCTCTGGCCCTGGCGGGTGAAGCGCATGCCGGCGATGGCGCCCGCGATGGCCTGATCCAAGTCGGCGTCGCCGCAGACGATCATCGGGCTCTTGCCGCCCAGCTCCAGCGTCACCGGGATCAGCTTCTCGGCGGCGGTCTTGTAGACGATCTTGCCGGTCTCGACCGAGCCGGTGAAGGTCACCTTCTTGACGTCCTTGTGCGCCACCAGCGGGGCGCCGCATTCCGGGCCGTAGCCCGACAGGATGTTCACCACACCTGCCGGAATCACCGTGTTGATGAGCTGCACGACGCGCAGCACGGCGAGCGGCGCCTCCTCCGCCGACTTCACCACCACGGCGTTGCCCGCCACCATCGCGGGGGCGATCTTCAGCGCCATCAGCAGCAGCGGCACGTTCCATGGAATGATCGCGCCGACCACGCCCACCGGCTCGCGCACCGTCATGGTCAGCATCGACGGGTTGAAGGGAATGGTTTCACCCTTCAACTCCGGCGCCAAGCCGCCGAAGAAGACGAAGGCGTCGGACAGGACGCCGGCCTCGACGCGCGATTCGGTGCGCAGGGCCTTGCCGGTCTCCAGCGCGATCAGCTTGGCGATTTCCTCCTTGTGGGCGTCGAGCACGCGCCCGCACTCGGCGACCAGCTTGCCGCGCTCGCGCACCGGACGCTTGGCCCATTCCTTCTGCGCGGCCACCGCGGCGGCCACCGCGGCATCGACGTCCGCCGCCTCGCCGAAGGCGGCCTCGGCGACCGTCTCGCCGGTCGCCGGGTTCACGACGGGGAAGCCCTTGCCGGAGGAGGCCGGGCGGAAGTCGCCGCCGAAGAAATGCTTGCCCGACAGCTCCCTGGCGAGCGCGAAGGGGTCGAGCTGGAGGTCGGTGCTGACGCTCATGTCGAAAAGGTCCTTGTGTGTATCGGGTCGGTTATCGTTGTTTTCGGGTCTCAGGCGCGGGCGTCCTCGATGACCTTGCCGTCGTTGGGCAGGCTGCCGGGGGCCGCGAACTCCACGACACCCTTCAATTTGGTGACGGCGGCCAGAGTTTCACGCACCGAAGCCGCCAATGCCTCGCCGGACTCGAGCGACTCGCAGCGCAGGGTCATGGTGTCATTGGCGTCCTCCCGCCCGACGACGAGGCGGGCCTTGCCGATCTGCGGGTGACGGCGCAGCACCTCGGCGATCTGCTGCGGGTGGACGAACATGCCCTTGACCTTGGTGGTCTGGTCGGCGCGGCCCATCCAGCCCTTCAGCCGCATGTTGGTGCGCCCGCAGGGGCTTTCGCCGGGCAGGACGGCCGACAGGTCGCCGGTGGCGAAGCGGACCAGCGGATAGGCCTGGTTGAAGGTGGTGACGACGACCTCCCCGACCTCCCCCGCCGGCACGGGATCGCCGGTGCCGGGGCGGACGATCTCCACGATCACGCCCTCCTCCACCACCAGCCCGGCGCGGGCCGTCGTCTCGTAGGCGACGAGGCCGAGGTCGGCGGTGCCGTAGCTCTGGTAGGCGGCGATGCCCCGGCCCTCGTAATAGGCGCGGGCGTCCGGCAGGAAGGGGCCGCCGGTCAGATGGCCGATCATGATGGAGGACAGGTCCAGCCCCAGCTCATCGCCCTTCTCCAGGATGATCTTCAGGAAGTCGGGCGTGCCGATGTAGGCCCGCGGCTTCAGATGGGCGGCGACCTGGGCCTGCATCTCGGTGTTGCCGACTCCGGCGGGGATGACCGCGCAGCCCAGCGCGTGCGCCCCCGTCTCGAACATCGAGCCCGCGGGGGTCAGGTGGTAGGCGAAGCAGTTCTGCACGAGGTCGCCGCCGCGAATGCCCGAGGCGTAGAGCGCCCGCGCGGTGCGCCAAGGGTCCGTGCCGTGCGCCTCCGGATCGTGGATCGGGCCGGGCGAGGCGAAGACGCGGGCCAACCGCCCGATGGGGACGGTGGTCATTCCGCCGAAGGGCGGCGCGTCCTTCTGCAGCGCGATCAGGTCCGACTTGCGCGTCACCGGCAGCGCGGCGAGCGCCGCCCGGTCACCGACGGCGGCAGGGTCCACATCGGCCAGCAGGCGGGTGAAGTAGGGCGCGTTCGCCTTGGCGTGGGCGATCTGCGCCGGCAGCGCCGCGAACAGCTCCGCCTCGCGCCGGTCGGGAGAGCGGGTTTCGAGTTGATCGTAAGTGTCGGACACCGATGCCTCCCGGCTGTTTTTCTTGTCCCCTCTACCCTCTGGGGAGAGGGAAACGTTCAAATCCAGCGCTTCCGGCGCTTGAAGCTCTTCAGATTCTTGAAGCTCTTTCGCTCTTCGTTGCCGCCGCCGAGGTAGAATTCCTTCACGTCCTCGTTGTTGCGCAGCTCTTCGGCGGTGCCGTCCAGAACGACCTTGCCGTTCTCCATGATGTAGCCGCGCGTCGCGGCCTGGAGCGCCATGCGGGCGTTCTGCTCAACTAGCAGGATGGTGACGCCCAAGTCCTTGTTGATCTGCCGGATGATGCTGAAGACCTCCTTCACCATCAGCGGTGACAGGCCCATGGACGGCTCGTCCATCAGGATCAGCTTCGGCCGCGCCATCATCGCGCGCCCGATGGCCAGCATCTGCTGCTCGCCGCCGGACAGGTAGCCGGCGAGGCCGGTGCGCTCCTTCAGGCGAGGAAAGTAGTGATAGACCATCTCGATGTCGTCCTTCACGCCGCCGTCGCGGCGGGTGAAGGCGCCGAGGCGCAGATTCTCCTGGCAGGTCATGTCGCCGATGATGCGGCGGCCCTCCATCACCTGGAAGATGCCGCGCCGGACGATCTTGTCGGGGTCGATGCCGTTGATGCGCTCGCCCGCGAAGGAAATGTCGCCGCGCGTGACCTCGCCGTCCTCGGTCTTCAGCAGCCCGGAGATGGCCTTCAGCGTCGTCGATTTGCCGGCGCCGTTGGCGCCCAGCAGGGCGACGATCTCCCCTTCCGGCACTTCCAGGCTGAGACCGCGGAGCACCAGGATGACGTCGTTGTAGACGACCTCGATGTTGTTGACGGACAGCAGCGGCGCCTTGGCCGTGCCGGGAACCGGCGCCGGAGCGCTGGCGGGATTGACCGCGGCGGTCGCGGTGGCGGCGTTCATGATGCGGCACCTGATGCAGTGAGACGGGACGGGTGCCCCCGCCGCCCTTTCACGGCGACGGCGGGGGCGGTCCGGCTTACCAGCCCAGCCACTCCGGCTTGCGCGGGACGTCGACGGTGGCGATCTTCTCCAGCTTGATCGTGCCGGCCTTCACCAGCTCGTCCACCGAACCGCCGGTGTCGCCGGTCACGTTGGCGCGGTACAGGTTGACCTTGTCCATGCCGCGGTGGTCGGTCTCGGTCCAGGTCGACGGCACGCAGACGCCCTCGAGGCCCGCCGGCACCCAATCCTTCTTCTGGTACATGCCCTTGCGGATGTTCGGGCCGGTCACGCCGCCGTTCTGCTTCGCCCAGTCCATCGCTTCCTTCATGTAAAAGGCGGAGCAGATGCCCGACACGTAGTGCACGGGACGGTAGGCGGTGCCGGCGGCGTCGGAGACCTTGGAGATCTCCTTGACGATCTTCATGCCCGGCGCGTCGCCGCCCCAGATCGCCGCGGTGCGCACCGGGAAGATCACGCCGTTGGCGGCGGAACCGGCGGCCTTGGCGGCGTTCTCGTCCATGCCCCAGACGTTGCCCATGAACTGCACCTGCGCGCCGACCGTCTGGCAGGCCTTCAGCACGGAGATGTTCGAGCCTGCCGTGTTGCCGAGATAGGCGTAGTTGGCGCCGGCCTCCTTCAGCGTCAGGCACTGGGCGGTGTAGTCGCCCGGCGTCAGGGCGAACTGGACCGCCGGCAGGACGTCGAAGCCAAGCTCCTTGGCGAGCGCCTCACCCGCTTCCTTCGGTGCGTTCGGGTAGGGGTGGTTGGCGCCCATGTGGACGTACTTGGGCTTGCCCGAGCCGCCCTTCTTCTTCCAGTCGTCGGCCGCCCACATCAGCATGGCGCGCAGGCCGTCGGAGTAGGACGGGCCGTAGAAGAAGTTGTACGGGGCCGGCTTGGAGCCGTGCGGGCCCTTGCCGGTCGGGTCGGTCAGGTGGCCCGAGTAGGAGCCGGAATAGTAGGGGATCTCGTCCTTGCCGACGAAGCCGGTCAGTGCCTCGGTGTCGGCGGTGCCCCAGCCCTGGATGGCCGCGACCTTGCCGCTGCCCGACGACCACTTCTTGTACTGGCTGATGGCGCGCGGCGCCTGATAGCCGTAGTCCACGGTCTCGACGTCCATCGTCGTGCCGCCGACGCCGCCGTTCTTGTTGATGTAGGCGAGCGCGTCGGCGACGCCCTGGCCGAAGGGCACGCCCACGTCCGACGTGGCGCCGGACTGGTCGGCGAGGTGGCCGACCGGGATCTTCTGGGCGTTGGCGGTCCCGGTGCCGAGCAGGACAACGGCGGCGGACGCCAGCAGGACGGTCTTCATGGTCATGGTGCGTTTTCTCCCAGTCGTTATGTTTTTCAGAAGCCGTGTTGCGAAAAGCGTGTCAGTGCGAGAACGGGTAGAGCTTCCAGTAGGCCTTGATCTGCTTCCAGCGGTGGGCCAGCCCGTCCGGCTCGAAGACCAGGAACAGGATGATGACCAGGCCGATGGCCATTTCGCGCAGGAAGGCGATGGCCTCCCTCAGGTTCAGCGCGGCGTCGATGGCGGTGCCGGACAGCGCCGTGGTGATGGCCTGCATCACCTCGGGCAGCAGCACCATGAAGGCGGTGCCCATCAGCGAGCCCATGATCGAGCCCAGGCCCCCGATGATGATCATGCCGAGGAACTGGATCGAGAAGAGGATCGTGAAGCCCTCCACCGACACGAACTGCAGGTAGTGGGCGTAGAGCGCGCCGCCGATGCCGGCGTAGAAGGACGAGATGCCGAAGGACATCGTGCGGTACTTGGTCAGGTTGATGCCCATGATCTCCGCGGAGAGATAATGGTCACGGACCGCCACCAGCGCCCGCCCGTCGCGGGACCGCATCAGGTTGGTCGCCAGGATGTACATGACGACCACATAGACCAGCACGACGTAGAAGAAGCTCTCGTCGGTGTCGAAGGCGTAGCCGAACAGGGTGAACGGCTCCGCGATGGTGCCGGCGGTGCCGCCGGTGAACCAGTCGGCGCGCGAGAAGAAGTCCTGGAGGATGTACTGCGCCGCCAGTGTGGCGATGGCGAGGTACAGGCCCTTCAGCCGCGCCGCCGGGATGCCGAACAGCATGCCGACCGCGGTGGTCATCACGCCGGCCAGCGGGATGGCGAGCGCCACCGGGATGCCGAAGCTGTTCGACAGCCACGCCGACGAGAAGGCGCCGAAGCCGAAGAAGGCGGCGTGCCCGATGGAGATCTGGCCGGTGAATCCGACCAGGATGTTCAGCCCCAGCGCCGCGATGCCGAGATAGCCGATCTGGATGCACAGGTTCAGCCAGTAGCGGTCCATGAAGGCCGGGCAGAGCAGCAGCAGCGCCACGCCCAGGATCGCGAAGTTGCGGCTGGTCTTGGTCGGGAAGATGGTCGTGTCGGCGGCGTACCGGGTCTTGAAGTCGCCGCAGGGGATGAGACTGATGTTCGCCATGGTTGCGGCCGCTCCTTACACGCGCTCGATGTCCTTGGTGCCGAAGAGGCCGTAGGGCTTGATCATCAGGATGACGATCAGGACGTAGAAGGGGGCGATCTCGTACATGTTGCCCCAGTTCAGCCACTGGCTGTCCAGGTAGTGCGCGAGATTCTCCAGCACGCCGACGATCAGGCCGCCCAGAACCGCCCCGGCCACGCTGTCCAGCCCGCCGAGGATGACCGCCGGGAAGACCTTGATGCCGAAGAAGGAGAGCGCGGAGGACACGCCGTTGACGACGCCGACCGTGACGCCGGCCACCGCCGACACCATGGCGGAGATGGCCCAGCTCATCGCGAACATGTGGCGGACAGAGATGCCCAGCGACTGCGCCACCTGCTGGTCGAAGGCGGTCGCCCGCATCGCCAGACCCATCCGCGAGTATTTGAAGAACCAGCCGAAGCCCGCCATGATCAGGATCGAGATGACCAGGCTCATCACGTAGACGGTCTGCACGTCGAGCCCGAGGATATTCACGGTCGGGCTGGCGAAGATGGTCGGGAACGGCTTGGCGAAGACGCCGAACATCCACTTCATCATCGCCTGGAAGAAGATCGACAGGCCGATGGTGACCATGATGACGGAGATGATCGGCTCCCCGATCATCGGCCGCAGCACGACGACCTGAAGCACGATGCCGAAGACCAGCATGAAGGCCAGCGTGATCGGGAAGCCGATCCAGAAGGGCAGTTGCCAGGAGGTCAGCAGCCACCAGCAGGTCCATGCGCCGATCAGCAGGAATTCGCCCTGGGCGAAGTTCACGATGCGGCTGGCCTTGTAGATCAGCACGAAGGACATCGCCACGACGCCGTACAGCGCGCCGACGATCAGTCCGTTGACGAGAAGCTGGAAGAGCAAGGTCATGGGCGGGTCTCCCCGAAACCGCAATTCTTATCCCCTCTCCCCCCCGGGAAGCTGTCTCTTATACACATCTGACGCTGCCGACGATTATACGC